>NZ_AKWZ02000002.1:500000-579278 GCF_000306235.2 Leptospira fainei serovar Hurstbridge str. BUT 6 | reverse complement strand
AGAGATTGCGATCTACAGAAAAAAGGAAACGTATTCCTGGTAGGTTACAATGCTCAAGCGGCGGTCGATTGCAAATCCAACATGATCATTTCTCACAGTGTGGAAACGGAACAATCCGATACTAAGTTTGCGGAGAAAATGATTCGAAAAGTCGAATCTTGCTACGAATTCTTAAGATCGGAAAAACAAGATTTAAATAGAATTCAATATGTCTTAGATGCCGGTTATGCAAGCGAAAGTAATTTCCAGAGATTAAAAGACTTCGATCTTTATTGTCCCGATCAAAAAGTAACAAGGTTATTTCAAGCAGGGAAGATCCCAAAAGTTACCGATTTCTCCAAACGAAGGCCTCCGTTCATCAAATTTATCTATGAAAAGAAAGCCAACAACTTCGTCTGTCCATCGGGCAGAACACTTAAATTCCGATCCGAAAAGTATCTTCATGGACAATACAGTTATTCGGATTACAGATCGACGGGTTGCAACGGCTGTAAGTTGAAACATTTCTGCACAAAAGGTCGATCTAAATCCATTTTGGTGAATTCTAATAACTTGAGAAGAAACTACATTCATTTAAGTCCAAGTAAAAACTACCATCCGAGCGAGCTGAATAATTTCTACACGATGGAAATGCGCAAAAAGTTACAAAACCCGAAATCGAGAAAAATTTATGCCAAACGGTTTTCTTCGATTGAAGGCGTCTTTGGTGCAATGAAAGGATCTCGTGCAGGAAATAGATTCATGACAAAAGGATTGGAAAAAGTTTCTCTTGAATGGTCCGAAAGATGCTCCGCTCACAACATAGGAAAAATTTGCGGATTTCGGTATATTTAAACGATCTGCTACGGCAGTCCTTTCTTCTTTTTGCCATTCGCTTTAAAGAGGAAGAAGAATTTTCAGACAAACCAGGCCTCTTTTTCAACAGGCTCTGGGGGCCGGATCGGTGGTACTCGTTCGAAAACGACGTATCAGATAAGCGCAATTTCTTCAATCCGTTTTTTAAGCCGAATTTTTGTATGAGTTCCAGCAGTTAAGCAGGATCGCTATGCGAAATTGGCATTGTAGCGGATGGGTTGGGCTTAGAAGATTTTTAAGAGAAAGCAGTTATTACAAATTGTAATGTAGTCTTGCCACGAAACGTATTTTCTTCCAGGTATCCCCACAAATCTAGGCTCCCCTTATCCCGGAGAATTTCCGAGAATTCGCTCGCTCGATTCCAGATAATGCAATGAATTGAGTCTGAGGCGGACAATAATTTAAATCTTGCATGTTTCCCTTCGGAGAGAGGTCGGTAAGATAGGATTCTTGCTTCTTTTACGGAGATAATTGGGGTCGGGTTGCCTTGGCCAAATGGCTCAAATATTCCCAATTCCTTATGGATGGAATCCTTTAACTCCGCAGGGTAGAGGCTGACGATGCTTTCTTCCACATCCTGTACGGACAGATTTTTTTCTTCTTTTAGCCATAGTTCCGCTTCCTTGAATAAAATTTCCGCAAGCTCCGGAATTTTATCGATAGGTAAGGAAAAGCCTCCAGCTTCCTTATGACCGCCGAATTGTTGAAAAATCGGCTCGGCTTTCTTTAATAAATTGAGAACATTTTCCGATCCGTAGGCTCGGATGCTTCCTTTTGCGTGACCGTGATCCGGAGCAATAAAGATGACGGGGCGTCGATACTGTTCGACTAAACGAGTCGCAACAATTCCGGATACGCCGGGTTCGAAATCCGGTTCGTAACAAAAGATTACCGGACGCTCGGTTCTTTCCTTTTTTCTTTTTAAAAAACCGTCGACTCTAAATAAATTACGTTTCGTCCTCTCCCTTCTTTCTTCGTTCAGTTTTAATAAATCCTTGGATAGAGATTCAGCCTCGTATTCGGATTCACTGAGTAAAAGTTTCAAAGCTGTTTCCGTCTTATGCATTCGTCCCGCGGCATTTAACGCGGGGCCGATGCTCCAGCCAAGGTCTTTGGAAGTAATTTTCTTCTTACTCAATTCGAGCTGTTTCATCAGCTGGTTAAGACCGGGCCTATGGGTGTATTCGCCCATTCTTATTTTCTGCAGAGTTTCGCAGCCACGCTGAACGATGATACGATTCTCTCCCGTCAATGGCATCATGTCGGTGATCGTCCCGATTGCGGCTAAATCCAAATTCATCAAGATCTCGTTGAGGATTCCAGGATATCTTGAAATTTGAGAAAAAAATACGCTTCGTTCCGGATAATCTTCATTAACGCGTTCTTGCCAATCGACAAACGGAATAGGGTATATTTTTTCCGCCGAAGCTCTATCACCTTGAAATAGGCGCACTCCCTTATGAATGAGAGATCCTTCGAATAAAGTTTCGGTATCTTTGACCCAGACGTATTGGCTCGATTCCTTTAGAGATTCGTAAAGCCAGCCGGTAACTAATTTCCAAGCGATCACGGATGTACAGATTTTTTCGTAAGGATATCTAGAATCGCCGCGCTTAGGAGAGATCAGTTTGCCCGATGGAGAGATCTGCGCCGGGATTTCATGATGGTCTAGAACGATGACCTGAATTCCTTCTTTTGTGAGTTCCTCAATTTCGGAACTATTACTAGTTCCGAAATCCAAAGTAATTAAAAGATCAGGTTTAGCATCTCGAATAAACTTCATTGCCGGAGCGCAGAGTCCGTAATCTTCGCTGCTGGAAGTTTTAATAATTAGATTTCCCGAATGGACTTTTCTCAAAAAGGAACCGAGCAAGCTCGTCGAACTGACTCCATCGCTATCGCGGTCTCCAAATAAGAGGATTGTCTTATTTTCTTTTATAAATCGCCGGATAAGTTCTAAAGAGCTTTCTAAATCAGGTAATAAAAATGGAGAGGGGAGGTCTTCGTAACGATAACTTAAATGAGTTAGCCTAGGCTGGTCTTGTCGAAACCGAATTCGAAATAGATGGGATTGGAGCGCACTTAGACCAGGGATAGCCGAAGAAGAAAGTTCAGAAAGTGAAAGACCATGTTGGGGCATGGTTACATGATACAATTTCCGCTAAATTTTGCTCCTGATTCAATTTCTAAATCGGGAGTCCGGACATCCCCGACTACTTTTCCGGTCTTACGCACTGAGATTTTTTGAACTGCGTTTATATTGCCTTTTAAGTCGCCTTCCACTTCTAAGGTTCCCGTCTCCACATCGGCTTCTACTTGTCCTGTTTCTCCGACGATCAATGTGCCGGATGTTTCTATCGTGCCTTTGAACATTCCTTTAATTTTTAAGGCATTATTAAAGCGAAGTTTACCTCTAAATTGGATATCGTCGCCGATTACTGTGTCGATAGATTCTTCGTTCATCGGTTCCATTTTGATTTTCTAGAGGTGTCTTTCAAATGTTTTTCCCTAATTTACGCAGTTTTTTTCGGAATATTAAAGTCAGCAGTCGCAAGTGACATCTCAGATTTTGTTCGAGTATGATAAAAATTGTTTAGTAAGCTCCGAGCCCGCGGACATGAAGTCGAATTTTTCTTTTGCGCTTCGGGCGGATTTGGAAGGATTCCCCACCGGTACAACCCGTCTTGGGCGGGGGCTGGTCGGTGGTACCTTGCGGCCACTGAAGCTTTCATTATCATAACTTCTTATTTTGGGAAACCCTTTTTCTTACCGGTTTTTCCGTAGGAGCTCCTACACGCTTTCCTTAGAGAAGTTGTTGACTGTTCGTACATTTCGTGATAGCGATTTTTAACGTAAAACCACCCCCGGCCCCCACCCAGGAAGGGCGGGAATTTTCCAATTCAATCTCCACCACCGGGAAAAATGGGATCTTAAAAGGCCGCTACTAAAATCGTTTCAATTTCGTTTTTGGGTAATTCACGCGGTAAGCAGTCTAGAAAAGGAAATGAGGAGGCTAAACTGGCAATTCCAGGAAGGTCGATTTTTCTTACTTCATATTCCGAGAGTCTTTGAGGAATCTTCAACTCGATATAAATTTTTCTGATACCCTCAACCGCTTTAATTGCAGCCTCGATTACTGAAATATTGGAAATATCTTCATCTAATGCTTTTGCGATCAAAACGTATTTTCCGGCGGAAGAGGTCAAATTATATTCCATTACGTGAGGAAGCAGAATCGACATGGCTTGGAAAATATCCAGGTTCGTTAAATTCGAAGAGGCCAAAGATAAAGCGTAACAAAGGCCGAGGGAACTCGAGGAGTGGGACATTCCTACAAGTAAGCTTGCTCCAAAGATTGCATTACGATATTGTAAATTCTTCGGATCCCGAATCGCAGGTACTAAGTTTTTATAAATAATTTCGATTGCTCGTAGCGCGGAAGAGTTTGTAAGTTCGTTCGAATATTTCGATAAAATGCTATCAACTGCAGCGGCTAAAATTCCCACTCCGACTTTCGCGACGTCCGCCGACGTCATGAACGCACCGATTTTAGCGTCTGCGATTACCAATTCCGGAAAAAGATATTCGTGAGTAAAATAACGGACCGTCCTGTCTTCGTCCGTGTAGATGGTAGCGATAGGCGCACACTCCAGGCCCATAATCGGATGGGTCGGTATCAAAACCAAAGGAACCGGTCTTTTTAATTTAGGGACTCTTTTCGCTACGAAGATATCTTCGGCGAAAGTATCGTTCGTTGCAAGCAGGGAGACTAACTTCGCCGCATTAAGACTTTCATAAGAACCGTAACCGATAATGCAATTTGCGTTCGATATTCTCGCGAAGTAGGCAGCAGTATCCAGTTCTTTTAATGTAGGTTCCTTTTCGATATTATCATAAAGAATCACACCGTCTATGTGCTTTTCCAGGGAAGTCTTAATAATGGAAAACTCGTCCATGTTTTCCAACTCGTTCTGAGTAGAAAGTATGACGGCTCGTGTGCCTATATTCTTTACAAAACTACCCATTTTGAATCCGCAATCGGCCTCAAAATGGACTTTGGTGGGAAAACTAAAATTGATCCAGTCGGGGAGTATCGGCACCTGCGGTCCTCCCGCTAATCAGAACGGGGAGATGAATAGAAGCCCGGAATACAAGGGAATCATTCCGGGGTTTAAGGAAAAATCAGCGTCCGAGAAACGATTCGGCGATACGATCTGCAACCGCATTTAAGATCTCTGGACTAAGAGTATCATATTCGCCATTCTTAAGTTTCTCTTTGACTTCCTTAAGTTTGGCAGAGCGCTCGGAGTCTACTGGAGATGAGACGATCTTTTGCGAAATTGTCTGTACTTCGGCTTGCAAACGAGCTTCAGACGCCTTTTGCTTGGCTGTGTCTGAAATAGATATATTATCGAAAGATTCTTTGGCTTCGTTTTTCCTTACAGGTGTCGGTTTACGAGGCTCGTAGGAACCGCCACTGATGCCGCCTACTTTGTCAATGGTCATTGGATTTCCCTCTCACTCCTAAGTATCGGCAACCCCGACACGTCCGTTAAGCATTTTTTTTATATTTCCTTGGATTAGTAGAACAAATTCCCCTTTTTCTGCGAATTTTACCGTTTCTAAGGTCTGCTGGGGGGAAATTTTTATGATTTCTTCATGCATTTTAGTGAGTTCTCGACCGAGCAACAGTTCCGATCGAGGGAAAATTTCTCTGGCTGCTGCGAGCGTATCTCGGATTCGATGCACCGATTCAAAGAGAGCAAGAACTCCCTCAAACTCTTCCCACTCCTTTAACTGATTTCGTTTCCTCCCTTTTTTTTCCGAGAGAAATCCTAGAAAAATACAAGGCTGTACTTGCCAACCCGAAACGGAAAGAAGCGCAGTCAGAGCGCTCGGTCCTGGAATCGGTATAACTGAAATGCCATTCGCTCGCAGGACGCGAACTAATTGGGATCCAGGATCGGAAACGCCAGGCGTACCGGCATCCGATATTAGGGAAAGGGTTTGTCCGGATCTGAGATTTTCGATAATTCCAGCGAAGGGTTGCTCCGATTGATCCTTATATAAAGTTTTAGAAACGGTCCGGATTCCGAAGGTTTGCAATAGTCTTCTACTATGAGTCGCGTTTTCGCAATAAATCGTATCGGATTGTTTTAATACTTCGATTGCTCGGAGCGTGATATCCTCCAGGTTCCCGATAGGTGTCGCAACGACGTACGCAGTTCCCGGAATGATTTTAAACCTGGATTCCCAGGATTGATTCATAAATTGCAACCGGGCGGAAGGGTCCCGGTTGGGCAAGGACATCCCTTACTTGCTAAACTCGGATAAAGACAAGGGTTACAAATGGTTCCTATCGAACACGTCGCTTGAACGGTCGCAGTGCAAGCCGGATCTTGGCAGTACGTAGGATTACAACTCGTGTCCGAACCGCATTCAGTGGCGGGCTGAAGTGAACTGCACCTCGATACTGGCGTTGATTGATTCGACGTAACTCCCGAATTTAGAAGTGCGCGTAACGTGAATGTATAAACCTCGCATTTCTGAAAGGAGGTTATTCCTGGCGGGGGAATAAAATTCTTAATTCGATGGATTGTCAATGTGGTCGTGGAAGCCTGGACCGCCAATTGCGGAAAAGACGGTTGCGTTCCGTTTTCCAAATACAAGCCGCCGCCAGTAGAGGTTTCGGCTATCGAAGGCGTTGCCGAAGTAATATATAAATTATAGCCGACGAATTGAGGTTCCAAATTCGAAATATAATATTTGAGTAAATAATTAGGTTTATAATTTGCGTAATTGATCGAATACAGTGGATCGATTATATTGAAAAAATCATCCATTCCCGGATTTGTAGCTTGCACACTATAAACTTGCGGAACACTTACCGGCGTAATGAATACGAAAGGGGATTGGGCTACTTCGGTATTTGTGCCGCAAGTATTCACGTAAAAAATCAGAACCAGCGAGCCGAGTCCTGTCAGGATTTTCCGGGTTTTTAGGTTGCCCGGATTCCGGTGGTATGAGATCCCAAAAATACGACCCACGGGGATAGGATTCCCTCTTCGGACGGTCTTACAACAAAAAAAAGAGAGGAAGAAACCTTGGGCGGTATTCGTAAATTTTTATTTATCGGCGGGTTTATCGTATTTTTTATCCTACTAATTACCTTTCTTTTTACTAACGGAGATGATTCCGGCGGCGAAGCAAGCCGAAAGAAAGGAGAATTGGATGCCGTTAGCAGTCTTTTGGGTGGAGGCTCTCGTTCTTCTTCCGGTTCCGCTGGAACTGCCGGAGCTGCAGGTTCTGTCTTTGACTCTGATTTCTTTCGGGCAGGAAAAGGAGAATATGTAGAAACCGAAAAGCAAGAATCCGGGCAAGAAAATCGACCGGATGCAGCCGATGCGGATAATCCGGTAAATCCTCAAACCGGTAAGCCTTATACGAATGAAGAAATGGATCGTTTCCAGCAATTAAAGGAACGTTTTCCCGGAAACTCCTTGATTCCTTCTAAGTTAAGTCCCGCAGAAAAAGAACAGCGAAAGCAGTTTGAACAGACGGTTTCCGAGGCGACAAGAGCCGTTTTGGGACGAACAGCCTCACGAGAGCAGACCGTTACATATTACGATTTTATGGAAAAGCAAGCCAAAGATCGCTTGGATATCGTCACCTATTTAGTGGATCTACAAAAAGGTTCCGGCGATGAAGAGCAGGAAAAGAAGTTGGAGGCAATTCGCCAATCGATGGTCCAACAACTTGACCAGGTTCAACAGGATAAACGGAAGTCTTTTGAGCAAATAGGAAAATAAACAGTTTAATCCGGATCGATTTGTTGATCTCTTAAATAATCAAAATGTAATTTCGCTCAAGATCGGAAAACGAAAGCTAGATTTAGGGTCCAAGCCGTAGGAATCTAGATGAAAGGACGGCGGAAGCCTTTCCCGCTTCCATTGGCTAGCCGGGAAAAGACGCAGAAATTTCCGTACTCCTTCTTCGGTTTGTTTGGCATCTGCCCAAGAAATGCTTGCGTTCAAATTTTCCGGGGCTCGTCCGAGTAAAACAAAGGATTCTTCTAATTTTTGTAAAAGAGGATAGGGCATAAGATCGGTTTCGTCTTCTTGATGTTCTTCCAACGGTTTTAGCTCGGCGGTAGGCTTCGATTCTAAAATTCTGCCTAGGCATTTTATGGCAGGAAGAACATGGTCTTTGCCGGAATAAACATGTGCCAACCACCCTAATAAAAATTCCTTACTGATACCGGTTAACGGAGCGACAGAGCCCGATGAATCTCCGTCCATCGTCGTATATCCTACGCTGGCTTCGCTTCGGTTTCCCGTGGATAAAAGCAAATGACCGTTGAGATTCGTTAGGAGCCAGATGAGAGGCGAGCGGACTCTTGCTTGTATATTTTGCAGAGCCAGATTATGATGTTTCCAATCTAGGGGATAGCCTACGACTCCGGAAATTTTTTCGATCATCGCGGATACTTCGGAACCGATCTCAATTGCGGAATATGAAACCCCTAATTCGGCGGCTAGATTCTCCGCACTTTCGCGAGTGTATTCCGAATTATTCTCCGTTCCTTGATAAAGAGTAAAGAGTAGATGATTCTTATCTAGACCGATCGATTTTAAAAAAGAACCCCCCAATTCCGATTCAGCGATTAGAATACCTGCTTTAACCAAGAGAGCGCAGGCCGCGCTATCGGCTCCGCCCGATAAAGAGAGAGTATATCCTTTTGTCTTTGATTTTCTGAGATAATCGAAGAGACCCAGGGAAGTTGCTCTAGTAAAATCCTGAAATGATTGAGTCGGAAAATCTTGAATTTTCACGGAAGGGTTCTTGATTTCATTAGATAAAGCTAATTCAGAAATTCGAATTCGTTGAAGGTTTCTACCTTTGGATCGAAATTCTTTCGTTCCGGAAGAACGGAAATTGCGCGCTCGTCGCGTTCGCAAATCCTGGGGATCTAGATCCAAATGAGTTAATTCAAAATCCGTAAAATGCAATCTTGGTCCTTCCGCGACCAATTCCCCTTCTCTGAATCCTAAAGAACCGCCTTCGAAAATCAATCTTCCGGATTCATTTCCGTCAAGGTTCGCGTACAGGATTGCACCGGCGCCGTTTCTGGAAGCCTCGCCGAATAACCGTTTTCTTATATCTTGTTTTCCTAATGCGAAGTGAGACGCGCCGGGAGAAAGAATCAGGTCGGCGCCGGCATCCACTAATGTCTGACCCGGTCTAGTTTGAACCCAGGAATCTTCGCAGATTTCGATTCCAAAATCGAAGTCTTGCGTCTCAAATATCATGGATCCGAAAGGAATTTCTTGTCCATCGGGAGAGAGGGCATAAGATCCGGCTTCTTCTCCTTTGACAAACCAGCGGTTTTCGTAATGAACGCCTGTTTGGGCTAAATTTTGCTTGGGTACCAGACCCAAGATTTCCCCGTCTCGTAAGATAGCTGCGACGTTAAATAAGTAAGGGCTTTGAAAAAAAGGCAAACCCAGTATTACCGTTTTTTCGCCGACTGCTCGAGCGATTTCCTTTAGACTTTTCCATGAATGTTCCCAGACCCAAGGAAAATAGAACGCATCCTCGCAACCGTAGCCGCTTAACGAAAGTTCCGGAAATAAGACTATCGAAGAAGTTTCGCATTTTTCTAATGCGGATAGAATTCGTTCGCGATTTCCTTTGAAATCAAGCGGGGTCGTTCTGAGGCTTACGGCCGTACAACGGTAGATGGGCATTTCCTCCCCAGTCTCTGCGACCGAGCGGCAGGAGAAAACCTTTTTTCAAAGCGGAGAATGACTCCCGAACCAGGGCGCTTTGACCTGAAGATTCTTAGTCGCGCAAAGCTCTATAGATTCTATCTCCCGCTCCGCGTCCGGTTTCCAAGAAGGATCGATTTGTTTCCGCAATCTCCGTCTTTTTTTCTTCCGATAAGGAAAGGATCGGAATCACGTCTTCCCGATTTCGAATGATGAAGAGTCCTCCGTGACGGTTCAATTCCTTGGCCTCAGGAGAATGATCGATTCTTGGGCCGGTTAATAGTGGAAGACCGAAATACGCGGGTTCCAAGACATTGTGTACTCGGTTATGCAAAGCGCCTCCGACATAGGCGAAATCCACTACTTGGTAAGCATAAGCTAACAGGCCTAAAACATCGAATATGATAACTCGCGAATCGATTTTTTCGAAGGGCTTTGAACTAAATAGACAATAGTTTTCTGTCCGCTTTTTGACCTGGCCGAGAACCGATTGAATTCTGGACGAATCGGTTTTATGAGGGAAAATCCAGAACGCGAAATCCTGAAGGGAAGGTTCGGACAATAGAGGTAACAATAGATTTTCGCATTCTTCATACGTGGATGCGAGCAGAAATATTTTTGAAAAAGGATAGTTCTCAGGTCTTTCAAAGCGTCGAGGGTTCGATTCAACTTTTCGAATCACAGTATCTATTCTACAATCCCCCAACGTCTTGATTTTCGCGGAAGATCCCAATAAATTTCGAAAGCTTTGTTCGGCGGAAGTATGAGAAGGAAAAATTCGATCGAACAAACCGAAGACGGAACGATAAAAACGCTCTTTGAAAAAACCTTCGGGCGGAGTTAAGACCGCGCTTGCTAAAATCGTAAGAGCTCCTCGCCTTCTTGCCTCGAGTAATAAATTCGGCCAACGATCCCAAGCCATGAGAATCAGTAGTTCCGGATGAAATTTTTCGAAAATAAAAGCGTAAGCCCATGGAAAATCCAAAGGAAGATGAAATTTCACATGCGCTGGGAAAGCATCCAATTGAGATTCACGAACGGACGGTGAGAATACGCTTTGAAGTATGAGAGTTTCAGGTTCCTTTTCTCTAAAAACGACGGCTAACGCCTTACACTGATCCAGCTCTCCTACCGAAGCGGCGTGGAGCCAGACCACCCTTTGATTCGATCCGGGCAACGAAGCCGCAAGTATCTTTTTCTTGTCGTCCGACCGAATTCGTAGGAATTCTCGGGCTGCTGGAATAATGAATGAGAAAACATAAAGAGGAGGCCAAAGAAGAATCGTCAAAATCCGATATATGAAAACCATTGGGGTATGCGATCTCCGCTTTTCGTGTTCGATCTGATGGACACTCTCATCAAAGATCCGTTTCATACGGCTTTGAAGGCGCTCTTGTCCAAGGACCAATTGGAATCTTTTCGAAATGGCCGAGAAAGGCAAGCTTTCTTGGATTTCGAAAAAGGGCAGATCACGGAAGAAGAATTCTTTTCCCGGTTTTACTTGGAGTCTCATAGAAACGCCGGACTTCCATCCCCGCAGGAATTGAAGGAACGAATGTTTTCTTCGGTCCATCCGATTCAGGAATCTTTTCAGATCGTGAAGACTCTGAAGGAGAAAGGATTTCAGGTTCTGCTAGCCAGCAATTATTCCGTTTGGTACAAGGAGTTACTCCAATTTCCGGAAGTGGGTTCTCTTTTGCTCTCTTTAGATCGGCTTTACTTTTCCTGCGAAATGGGCGTGCGTAAACCCGCTCAGGAATATTATCAATGGATCCAAACGGATTACCCGGACAGAGAATACGTCTTCGTGGATGATAATGCGACTAATGTCGAGGTTGCAGGATATTTAAATTGGAATGCCTTTCGCTTCGATCCTAAGAATCCGGGGGAACTCCGTAATTTTCTTATAGAGCAGTTCCCCAATTGTCTTTGATCTCCGCTCCCGGGTAAATTTCGTCTCGATTATCGATCAGTATTCCGAATCGATCCAGATAAAATACGAATTCACCTTTCGGTTGAAACGGACTCGGTTTGATTCGAATTGCACTGACTTCCAACGGAAATCGAAGCGATTGGTTGAGACGTATATTTCGACCGGGAACGGAAAGTTTGGTTTCGATTCTCTTCCAACCCTCGAATTTTAAATCTCCGATTTCCAGGCGTACTTCTTTGGACTTTCTTTGTCGGAATACGATTTCGATCGATGCGTTATGGTTGGAAGAGTAGGCCCAGAAAAAAATTCGAATCGGAATGCCGATCGGCAATCGAATCGGTTCTTTCGGTCTGATTTCCAGATGTTCCTCCTTCGGGTTTTCAAAGAAGCTATGAATCATCATGGATCTATATTCTTCCGATGGAGCTTCCTTATAGAGTTCTTTTTCTTTTAAGAAAGCCGCGGAGGAGGGGATTTGGGACGTGAATTCGATTCTGTTGATAAACGAAATTCCTCGGTATATTTCCCAAGGTCTCGAACCTTCGAATGCATCCACTAGAAAAAGGTTGTAGTGTTTCCAATCTCCGAGTACTTTTTCAAGTTGCAAAACTCGACTTGCCTCGTCTTGATCGCGGGTGATAGGCGGAGCCCAGGATGAGTTTGCGGGAATAAAAACTATCGATAAGATCGGTAGTAAGCAGAATAATACGCGCCTGGCCACCCTAGTTCTTTCGGAAGAATTAGGGTTTCCCCTGAGGTAAACCGGGGTTTTTTACCCGTTTGTAGCCCTTAATAGGCCGATATTGTAGAAAGGAAAACGTATGAACCGGGATATTCTGAAAACTCTTCTAGGTGGATTACTAATCCTTTTGTTGGGATGCTTGATCGTTTACGTAATCTTCCAGCGGGATAAAATATCCGCATGGATAAAAAATCAACAAGCGTCGTCGAACGAACAGGCTCCGAACGAGAGAGTGATCATCGGCTTGGACGAAGTTCAACCTAGCAAAGAACTCCCGCCTCCGACGCAAAATTTCGATTCGGAATTCGCACCGCCGAAAGAGACCGGAAACGAAATTTCTAAACCTTTGCCGAAAACGGATTACGAGGTCCCCGGGTTAGGTCCTGAAAAAGGAAAATCTAAAGGAACGGATCGTCATGATGAGGCGACCGGCAAGCGGGAATCGAGTAGGGAAGAGTATCCTGAAGTAAACCAACCTTTACCGAAATCCAAGCGTCCTATGGAATTTAAGGGCGGCGAAGAAGAAACCCCTAAAAAATCAGAAAGGGTCGCCCGTAAACATAGAAAGCATTCATATAAAAAGAAGAAACCTCATGCCGGTAGAATGCAAACTCGCTTGCATTCACTGGAAAAAAGAGTCAATAGACTGGAAAAGAAACTAGGCGTAAAATCGGATAAAGCTGTCCGCGCAAAAAAGAATCTTCCTTTGGAAAAAAGAGTCGAACGATTGGAAAAGGAAATGTCCACTCTGAAAAAGAAATCCAAGGAAGAGTAGCAGCGTAGGATTGCGTCTTGGGAGTTTTAGAACAATATTCTTCATTGCGATCAGAAATCGAATCGATTCGGCCCGAAAATCCCGCTACGATCATCGCTGTCTCTAAATTTCAGCCGAAGGAAAAAGTGGCTCAGGCGATTTCGGGAGGCTGTCTGCATTTCGGAGAAAATCGGGTGCAAGAAGGTTGGGATAAGTTCGCAGATTTCGGAAAAGCCGGAGTGGATTTTATTCTCCATCATATCGGGCCGTTGCAGTCGGGAACTTTAAGAAAATATGCCGGACTATATTCTTACGCTCATGGAGTCGGTTCGACCGGCGCTTTGGAAGAACTGAGAAAACGATTGGAAAGAGATCGATGGAAAATGGGAATCTTCCTACAAGTGAATCTAACGGAAGAAACGTCCAAATCCGGCTTCTCACGTCCCCAGCTGCTGGAATTTTTAAGAAATCATTCTTCTTTTTCTTCGGAATTTTGCAGGATAGAAGGATTAATGACGATGGGCCCCAGTTCCGGAGATGAGGAAATCACACGAAACGTTTTTCATGAATTAGGACGAATTCGTCAGGATTATTTTCCCGAGGCCAAACTTTCTATGGGGATGTCCGGAGATTATAGAATTGCAGTATCGGAAGGAAGCGATTACGTAAGAATCGGAAGCGCAATATTCGGAGAGAGGACATGAGCCAAGAAACTATCGGAATCATCGGTTGTGGAAACATGGGCGGAGCGATTTATCGTTCGCTTAAAAATAGAAAAAAAAATGTTCTCGGCTTCGATCCATATCTGCCCGCAGAGAAAGCGGAGGGAATTCTTCTGGAGAACAACTGGGAAGAGTTTCAAAAAAAATCGGAACTCCTGCTGATTTCCGTAAAACCGGGAGATGTTTCTAAAACTCTTAAGACTTTAGATTCACCTAAGAAAATCCTCTCGGTAGCCGCAGGAATCGATACCATCGCGTTACGCGACTCTGCGCCGAAAGGATCCAAAGTGGTAAGAATCATGCCCAATCTGCCGATTCTCGTCGAAAAAGGAGCATTAGGCTATTTCGGAGATTCTGAACTTTACCCGACCGTTAGAGAAATTTTTTCTCCCATCTCGTATTGCTTAGAAGTATCTAAGGAAGAATTGCTAGACTCTGTTACAGGTTTGTCCGGATCAGGACCGGCTTATGTTTTTCGCTTTATACAAAGTTTGGCGGAAGGTGGAGTTGCATCAGGTCTAACATACAGTCAGTCCTTAGAGCTATCCATTCATACCGTATTGGGTGCCGCGAGTCTCTTGATGGAAGAGAGAGAAAAAAATCCTGACCTGCATCCAGAAGAATTGAAAAATCGCGTCACTTCTCCCGGCGGAACAACTATCGCCGGCTTGGAAGAGTTGGAAAAAAACAAGTTCGCTTATTCAATCCTTGCAGCGGTTAAACGAGCGACAGAAAGATCGAAAGAACTCGGTAAATCCTAATAAGTAATCCTTTCGAATTAGATTTATAGAGAATTCAAAAAGAAATTAAAACAAATTGTCGAATTACGCAAGTTTTGCGCGTCCAATTGTTTGCTTTTACGGATGTTAAGATTGGCGTGACACTCTAGCGCGGACAGGATTCGAACCTGTGACCTTTGGGTTATGAGCCCAACGAGCTACCGGCTGCTCCACCGCGCGGTGTCTTGAAACCATGTTTCACTCGCACGGGCTTAAAGTCAAGTGAAAAAACTAAAAAGAGTTTGATTTCCACAAGGAAACGTTTTTGATGCTACTACCTTGGAGCAAATCGACTTTCATTTCAGTCGAAAATTCTTCGCCGATATGGGCATAGCGAAATAGTAACCATTGTAACCACGGAATGGGAGAATCCAACTTGATCGGAAAAGACAACGATCCTCTAATGATCGAGTACTATGAGAAAAAGATCTACGATCAAAAGCAATTAATCGAGATCAGTAAAGCCCTTAACTCTACACTCGATTACAAGTATCTTATAGACGCCATCTTAAATATCTGCCTTGCTCAACTTCAAACGTTAAGCGCAGCGATTTTTCTGGCGCCCGAAGCGGATTCGAATTATTTCGAACTGGAACCTAGCTTTAAAGGATTCGATTTAAACGAAGATGACGTAAGCTTCCGCATTAAGACCGACGCGCCTTTGGTTACTTTTTTGGAAACCAAATTGAAGGCGATGACTCCCGATCAAGTGGAGGAGGCGATGGGTTTGAGCCCCGAGCTACAGTTTCTCAGGAAGATCGGAGGCGATCTAATCATTCCTCTGAACGCTAAAGGCAAAGTGAACGGACTCTTATTATTGGGAGAAAAAATCACTCTCGGCGAATGGATGGAGGAGGATCGGGACTTTCTAACGACACTGTCGACATTGGCCGGAATTGCGGTGGAAAATTCGCGTTTGTACGAACTCGCTACGGTAGATATGATGACCGGCTTAAAAGTTCATCATTATTTCCAGACAAAACTGAAGGAAGAAATGGAGCGATGCCGTAAAAAAAGGACAGGTCTCGCATTGTTATTCACGGACGTGGATAATTTTAAGAAGTTTAACGATACTCATGGCCATCAGGCCGGAGACGAAGTCTTAATTGCAGTCGCAAAAAGATTGATTGAAAGCGCAGGAAAACATGATATTGCGGCGAGATACGGCGGCGAGGAATTCTGCTTAGTTATGCCCGGAGCCGATCTGAAGAAAGGTTTCGAAATGGGGGAACGAATTCGTAAAGCTGTAGAAGCGACCTCGATTCCGAATCCGAATGGAGGACCTGATTTTAAAGTGACTCTTTCTATCGGAGTTTCCGAATTTTGGGTTTCGGACCGGAATAACAAAGATTTGATCGAAAGAGCGGATAAGGCCCTTTACGAGGCGAAACATTCCGGAAAAAATAGAACCATTATACACCAATCTCTCAACTCAAATTGAGCGCTTTCGAAAGGAATTTTACCTTTAGTTTCCGATTTTGCGAAAAATCAGCGGTTATGTCTTTTGGGTTTTTGCCGATGAATCTATCATGGAAAGACAACTTGCGCTGGACCATTTCTATCTTAGCCAAACTGAAGAAGCGGAGTTAGGCAGAAGGATTCGAAATCGGGCTCTCGGTCGGGAAGAATTCGATTTTTCGCCCTATGCGTGCTTCATAGAATACAAATCCAAGGATGCAAAGACCGGAATCGAATACAGAGATTGCGTAATCGATCATACTCGTTGTCCGAACAATCGTTGTATTAAAAAACTGACCTAACGTATCTCCTCCTTTGCTTGACGGTTCGTCGGAATACGTTTCCTCTATTAGGAGCGTTGAAAGATGGGAATAGTTTTTTTTACGGATCGTTTTTATCGGGTTAAAGATAGTAAACTTGTCGGAGCCGCAAAGAGCTTCTTAAATTTTTCCATCCTATTCATTCGCTTAACAATATTTCTTTTTCCGCTTTCATTCTGCCTTCCGATCCGGTTCTCGGAATTACTTCCGGAATATACTCATGTGGAAGAAGCTCCGGGAGGAAAGTGGTTACGTCTTCCGCTACGTAACGTGGATCATTTGCCGGTTTTGGAATTTTCCTTAGAAGAAGGCGCAGAGCCGATTCGATTTCTTTTAGATACCGGTTCCTTCGCATCTTTCTTGGCCGAAGAACACGTTCCCACGAATTCACCCACAAAAGTTTTGAGTGCAAGTTTTCCCGGCGGCAGCATTCGATCCGTACGAAGAGTTCATTCCGCTCCTCTATTTTTTAGAGGAGGGCGGGTTCCCGGCGAAATCCAATTTTACTCTCATACTTTTCCGCCCGAATTGAGAGTCCAAGGTCTGCTCGGGATGAATGCCTTTCTAGGTCATGTCGTTCTCTTAGAATTACCGAAACGGATTTCGTTCTGGAAGTCCGAGGAATCTAAACCGGCTCCCGGGTTTCAGGAAGATAATCTCTTTCATCTGCAGATTCGTTCCGGTCAGCCCTTGGCTTTTATCCTTAGACCGCCGGGAATCAATATGGAAGCTTGGGTCTTGGATACGGGTGCAAAATATACGGCGATGGAATGGGGAGGTGCGGAAGAACTTCAGTACTCGGAAGGCTCCGAAACGATGGTATTCAATTTCGGAGGAGGGCGTTTATCCGCTCGGACGAGAATTTTTAAACCCTTTTGCCCGGTCTTTGTAAAAAAAATGGGAGAAGCCACGGAGTTTTGTTTATCCGAATTGGAAGTATTTCCGGGTGGAATTCCTCCAGAGGCGATTTCGCAGGATTTTAATAAGGGGATACGAGGAATCCTCGGTCGGAATTGGCTAGAAAACTACCGAATTCTTTTGGACACAAAACGGAGTCTTATTGGTATAGTAGGAAAGGAAACTGGTGTAGGTCATGAGTAAAGGGAAGATCATCGTAGCAATGAGCGGCGGGGTGGATAGCGCCGTAACTGCGGGACTCCTGATGGAAGAAGGTTACGAAGTCATCGGAGTGAACCTTCGAACCTGGGAGTATGAGGCTCCCGCCTGCGATACCACAAAAAAATCCTGTTGTTCCCCGGAAGATATCCGGGATGCGAGAGACGTAGGTCTTTCTTTGAATATTCCTTTTTACGTAATCAAGATGGAAAAGGTTTTTCAAGAGAAAGTGATCGATCGTTTTGTGAACGATTATAAGGACGGAAAGACTCCTAATCCCTGCGTTGAATGCAATACTTTCGTAAAGTTCGGAGCATTATTCGAAAAAGCTAAAGCGTTAGGAATCGATAAAATCGCCACCGGTCATTATTCCAAAGTCGTAGAAGTCGACGGGCGATACGCAATTGCGGATGCGATCGACCAAAATAAAAACCAAGCTTATTACCTATACGGACTTTCGCAGGAAAACTTGAAGAACGTATTATTTCCGTTAGGCGGAATGACAAAGCCGGAAGTTCGCGATATTGCTAGAAGAATGGGTTTACCCGTCGCGGAAAAGGCGGAATCCCAGGAAATATGTTTTATTCCTGAAAACGATTATAGAAAGTTTTTGGCCCGCAAAAATGTGGACTTTACTCCGGGGTTCTTTAAGCTGCGTGACGGCCGAATTGTAGGAAAGCATTCGGGAAAGGAAAATTTTACCATCGGTCAGCGCAAAGGTCTTGGAATCGCTTGGAAAAACCCTTTGTACGTTCTATCCATCGAGGATGATGGCACCGTAATTTTAGGTGAAGATAGGGAAACGTTCGTGGAATCGTTTCTCGTTGAAGATTTAAATTTTCAAGCATGGTCTCCGCTACGACCGGGCCAAGAAGAAGAATGTCGAGTGCAAGTTCGTTATCGTTCTCGACCGATTCTCGCCAAGATCAGACAGGAAGAAGATTCCTCGATTCGCGTTTTCCCCATAGAGGATGTTAAAGGAGTGGCCCCGGGGCAATCGGCTATATTCTATCCTAAGGATGAGAATTATTTATTGGCCGGGGGAATCATTCGAAAAGGAAGCATTCAAACCGTCGAACGGATTCTTGAGAAAACCGACGAAATTCGGGAAATCGGAGCAGCCGTTTTTCCGTGAGTAGGAAAGTCGCAGGCAAAACCATCCTGATAGTGGGTGGGGGCCTCTTACAGGTTCCCATCATCCAAACCGCAAAGACGATGCAACTTCGGACGATCGTTGCGGATATGAATCCCGAAGCTCCCGGATTAAAGATTTGTGATCTTCCGTTGGTAATGTCCACGAAGGATATCGAAGGAATGGTGCGCGAATCCAAAAAGTTAGCGACGACGATCAAAGTAGACGGGGTCATTACTGCCGGAACGGATGCGAGTATGACGGTCGCTGCGGTTTCGAATGCGCTGGATCTTCCCGGGATCCGTTTCGTTGACGCAGAAGCGGCATCCAATAAGGTAAAAATGAGGGAGCGGCTTAAAAAGGCAGGAGTTCCGATTCCGGGTTTTGCTGCGATCTGGAGCATTCAGGATACCAGAGATGCATTAGAGTTTTTGAAATTTCCGTTAGTGATGAAACCTGCGGATAATATGGGCGCTCGCGGAGTGGTAAAAGTCAATAATCGCGAAGAGTTGCAGGCCGCTTTTAAACATGCTAAGAAATATTCACCGACAGGAGAAATGATCCTAGAAGAATACATGCCGGGTCCCGAAGTATCTGTCGATGCATTAGCCTGGGACGGGAATTATGCAATCACCGGAATCGCCGACCGAATCATCGAGCGCGAGCCGTATTTTATAGAGATGGGCCATAATATGCCATCGGCGCTTTCCGAATCCGTTTTGAAAGAAATCGAAGATGTTATGTTTCGGGGTATGAAAGCGCTCGGGATTCATAGGGGTGCAGGCAAAGGGGATATAAAAGTCACTCCCGACGGAGTGAAGATCGGAGAAATCGCCGCTAGATTGTCGGGTGGTTTTATGTCCGCATTTACTTTTCCTCTTTCAAGCGGGATCAATTTGAATCGCGCGGCAATCCTAATAGCTCTCGGAGAGGAACCGGATAATCTCGAACCTTTATATAAGCGCGTTTCGATAGAGCGGGCATTACTTGCGCCTAAGGGAAAGCTTCTCGCGATCGAAGGATTCGAAGAGGCCAAGAAGATCGACGGAGTCACCGATATTTTTTTGCTGCACAAAATCGGAGATATCATCCCGGAGCCGACAAACAATATCGAGAAGACCGGACATGTTATCATCACTGCGGATACGTTGTCCGACGCGGAGAAAATCTTCGACTCGGTGCGTGCTACAGTTCGATTCACCTGCGACGAACTTTATTCCGTTTCGGATAAAGAGATCGCCCAAAATGCAAGAATCAGATTTGGAAAGGAAATTTGTTGGGTTTGCAAAGTTTGCGACGGAACCGACTGCGCCTCCGGGGTTCCAGGAATGGGCGGGGTCGGAAGAATGCTCACGTTTCAGGATAACATAAATGCCTTGGCGGAATATGCAATTCTTCCCCGCTATATTCGCGAACACGTACACGCGTCCACGGAGATCGAATTCTTAGGCCAAAAGCTTTCCACTTCCATAATGGCGGCTCCGATGACCGGTGCGATTACCAATATGAACGGAGCAATGGATGAATACACGTTAGCGTACACCCTGTTGGAGGGTTGTATTGCCTCGGGCACCGTTGCTTGGTTAGGCGACGGCGCTAGCCCTGAAAAATATTCGGTAATGCTCGATGCATTGTCTAAAGTCGGCGGAAAGGGAATTTTAATTTGCAAACCTAGAGAAGACGAGGGATTGCTGAAGGAACGGTTCCAGGAAGCGGAAGAAAGAGGAATCATCGCGCTGGGCATGGATATCGATGCGGTAAATTTTAAAACGATGGTTCAAAAGAAAATACCTTCGATTACCCGAAACTTAGACGCTTTGTCTCGAATCCGGTCCTTAACCAAACTTCCGTTCATTCTAAAAGGGATTATGACTCCCGAGGATGCCTGCTTGGCCGTGGATGCGGGAGCTAACGGTATCGTGGTTTCCAATCACGGTGGCAGGGTACTTGACGATATGCCCGGAACCGCAAGAGTCCTTTCGTCGATTCGGGATTCTATAGGCACGAAAATTCATATCTCCGTGGATGGCGGCATTAGAAGCGGAGCAGATGCTTTTAAAATGCATGCGCTGGGCGCGGATACGGTTTTGGTCGGAAGACCGATGGCAATTTCCGCAGTTGGAGGGGGAGTCGCCGGTGTTCGATTCTTGATTGGACAATATACTGAAACTCTACTTCAAGCTATGAATACTGTCGGGGCTTCCAAAATCTCCGAGATCAAACGCGAATTTATTTTTAAAAAGAAAGAAGAAGAGCGTGTAAACTAGGTCGATTTTGTCCGCTGTCATAAAATTCCGGAAAGAAGAGATTTTTTAATAACTCAAAAGTCGTAGAATCCGTCGGTGAATGGAATATATACTTTTATATAGGCGGTCTTTCAAGATTTCCCTATTCAATCGCTTTCAGAAAATTCGAATGGAAATTTCTTCCCATTGTGAAGGGTATAAGTAAATTCGTCTCTTGATTGTCTGATTGCTAATTCTTTCGGGGGAAAGCCTTGGATAAAACGGTAAAGGAAGCCGATGCATTGGGGAAAATTCTCCAGACACTATTTACACGCCTTCCCGTATCCGTGGATATTAAGGGACGTTCCTATCCGGTAAAAGTCGTCGGTATTAAGGATAATCTTTTTCTCCTCGTGTCCGTTCCGGGTAAACCCACTAACGAAAAGATTCGTATTCTTTTTCTAACGCATAACTATCATTTTTTCCATGGCGTTTTTACCGTCGAAGCGCGTAATGAAAGCAACGGTTTGGAATTGCTTAGAGTCCAGGCCGTAAAGGTATCCGAGGCGAAGAGGGCTCAAGGACGAATCGAATTTGAAAATGCAAATAGCGAACCGATCATCATTTATAATATCATCAACCAACAGCATCTAAGAAAATCATTGGGTTTTGTGGATAAGTCCGTGGATGAGATTATCCAAAGACATTCCAAACGCATCAAAGAAAGCTATAACGATTCGCTCGTATATTTTTCGGATCGGATGGATAACCGTCTCAGGATCATGTACAATTTCGAGCAGTCTATCTTTATCATTGATCGTCATGATAGAAGTTCCGGAGGGGTCAATTTTGTCCCGATGGAAGAGTATTTGAAACTGATCTCATTAAATAAAATCGAGTCCCGTTTCGTTTCGGAAATTTGCGTACTTATAAGATATAAAAACTACACTCCGCTAGGATATATCCAGGTGCTTTCGGAAAAGCCGATGAATACGGAAGATTATAATAAGATTACCCTTTTTTCGGCAGCGATTTCACGCGATGTGATAGGCTCGGGCTTTTTCCAAGAATCGAAAGAAAAATGCCAAGTGGAAGACATTAGTAGAAATGGACTGGGTTTTTTTCATCAGCAATCCATCTTCTTTTCCCGAAGTTTTGCCGTCGGTGAGACTCTGTTATTCGATTTGCAATTGAATAAAGAACTCAAGGGGACGTTTCGTGCCGTGATTCGAAATATTGCGAATACGGATAAAATGTTTCGTGTCGGTTGTCAGTTCTTCAATTTGAATCCGAGAGAAGAGGAGATTTTAAATCAGTTTGTCGATTCCAAACTTGGAAAGGACGGCGGTAAGCAGGCTCCAAGTTCGGAGGAAAAGAAAGCGGAGGAAGAATCCGCAGGTTCCGGAGAATTGAATCAGGACGAAATTCCGACAGTTGGGAACTCGCTGGGCGCAAAAACAATCGAAGGCGATTCCGAATCTCAGGAGGTAGTTACGGAAATTCCCCATTCCGAATCGGATAGTTCAGTCATGGAGGAGATTCCTGAAATGGGATTCGATTCCGGAGAAAAGATCTGAATCAAACTGCGCTTCGCATTCGAGTCGGAAGAGAAGAGGCAGGTGAACGATTGGACCTCTTTTTAGCGAAACGGTTTACTTATCTTTCCCGTTCGAGTTGGAAAAAGCATTTGTCCGACGGAAACATATTATTGGATGGAAAGCCTTGTAAGGCATCGCATATTTTAAGAGAGGGGGACGAAGTCGAATATCTTCCCTCCGATTCCCCCGAACCGAGCGTCGATATCCGATTTTCTCTGCTTCATGATGAAGAACGTTTCTTTGCCGTTAGTAAATCCGGAGATTTGCCGGTACATGCTGCCGGGCGCTATCGAAAGAATAATCTCGTAGATATTTTGGAAGCCGACGGAAGATTCGGACGTCCGCATTTAGTAAATCGTCTGGACCGGGAAACTTCAGGCATTGTTTTGTTTGGCAAAGATGCGGAAACCGCCTCCCGTTTATCCTTCCTCTTTTCGAATCGGAAGGTGCATAAAATATACGCCAGTTTGGTTTGGGGAGATTTTCCGAAACGACTCGTTGCCTCAGGTTGGATAGGTTCCGATGCCGGATCTAAAATTCGGAAAAAAAGGGGATTCTATTATCCGTCCGACCCTAGAATTCCGGACATGCCGACCGAAGATTGGGAGACGAGCAGCACGGAATTTCGATTGGTAAGCGGAGGTTTTTTAGATGGAAAACGATTCTCCCGTATTCTTTGCTTTCCTAAGACGGGCAGAAACCATCAAATTCGAGCAACTCTCTTCTCTCTAGGATTTCCATTAATCGGAGATAAGCTCTACGGAGTTGACGAAACGGTATTTTTAGATTTTATAGAGGGTAGGCAACCGAATTTGATGGATCGGCTCGGGAGAGAGAGACAAGCTTTGCATGCAATATCCTTAAAGTTTCCGCATCCGTATTTTAAAAAGCGGGTAAGCATTTTCTCTCCTCTTCCCGAGGATATGCGGATATGAATCGAGAGGGCCCCGGACTCGCAATTTCATTAATTCCTTTTGCTTTTTTGGTTTTGTCTTTAACGGGAGCCGGATTCGTTTTCGGTCGAGGAATTGCGGAGGGGCCGGCACAGATTCTTTTGTTTAGCGCGGCGGCGCTCTCAGCAGGAATTTCTAGATTGAGGGGAATCCCTTGGGAACGACTTGAAGAAACCGTATTGGACTCTATGCGAAACGTTCTTCAACCGATTCTCATCCTATTATTGATCGGAGCCTTAATCGGTATATGGATTCGATCGGGTATCGTTCCGGGGTTAATCGTTTGGGGTCTCGAGCTTCTTCGTCCATCCGTTTTCTTACCGTCGGCATTGGTACTTTCATCGGTCGTGTCCTTAGCGACCGGAAGTTCCTGGTCGACGGCCGGAACGGTTGGCGTGGCTTTGGTCGGAGTCGGAGCCGCACTGGGAATTCCTTTGGGAATGGTCGCCGGAGCTATCGTTTCGGGAGCATACTTCGGAGATAAGCTTTCCCCTTTTTCCGAAACTACGAATCTGGCGTCCTCCATCACCGGAGTTCCTTTAGTATCACATATTCGTAATATGGCTAGGATGACGGTTCCGCTTTTTTTGCTCTGTATGGCGGCATTTACCTTTCTCGGATTAGGGCTTAATCTCGGAGCAGGAGAAACTTCGGTCGCAGTTCTGCCGGTAGTAAGTGCATTGCGTTCAGGCTGGGAAATCGGTTGGTATCTTCTCATACCGCCTTTCTTGACGTTTTTCATGATTTACCTACGAGTCTCCGCGGTCCCCGCATTGTTTATAGGAATTCTCTCCGGAGCCGTTCTGGCTCTATTTACTCAAGCCGATTTGTATGGACAATCGGGAGATTGGAAAGCCGCGATATCTACAGCATTTCAGAAACTTCTATTAGCCGCTTCGGAAGGAACGAAGGTAAAAACGGGACAACCCGTCGTCGATGATTTATTGTCTCGAGGAGGAATGTCTTCCATGCTCTCCACCGTTTGGTTGATTTTATCGGCAATGTTTTACGCCGGAACAATGGAGGGTGGAGGAATGACTAAAACGATAGCCGATTTCATTTTAAAAAGAGTGAAAACAAAAGGTTCCCTATTTTCGAGCACCGTGCTTACTTGTATCGGGGTGAATCTACTTTGCGCGGATCAATATTTAGCGATCGTCGTGCCCGGAAAAATGTTCCATGAGGCATATGTAAGAAGAGGAATCGATCCTCGAAACCTGTCGCGAGTGTTGGAAGACTCAGGAACGATGACTTCCGCTTTGGTTCCCTGGAACTCTTGCGGCTCCTTTATGGCCGCCGCATTAGGAGTTCCTACTCTAGTATATCTTCCCTTCGCGTTTTTGAATTTACTTTCACCGATTCTTTCCTTAATAACTGGTTGGCTCGGGTTCGGTTGGGCAGGAAAAATGCCCGCTAAAGAAACGGCTTCAAATTCTTAATAATAACAATTGATTGAAAATAAACTTTTTAAAAAATGATTGTATCAATATTGTTTTTGTACGATAATTGTAAAAGATGAGCAAAAGCTCATAAACGAGAGGAGTTCCGATGTCGATTCACAGGAAACACGTCAGGTTGCTTCCCTGGCTAGGACTATTAGTCTTTGGGATTCTATTCGGAGGGATTATTTCTTCCTGTAGCAAGGACGGGGGAACGGAAGGTTTCGCGCATATTGTGATGGTCGATAATGCCTTCTCTCCACCGATGCAAAGAATCCCGATCGGGGGGGTGATCGAATTCGTGAATACCGGAGCAAACCCGCATAATGCGATCGGCGTGGATCGATCCTGGTCAACGGAAAAAGCGTACGGTAATTTGGTGATGCCTAGGGGCGCAAAAGTAAAAGTTACATTTCCGAAGGAAGGAGTGTTTCCTTATTTTTGTTCCTTCCACGCTTCTCCGGACGGCAAGCAGGGAATGGTCGGGGATATCGTAGTCGGTAATGTCCCTTTTAATCCTGCGGCGAAGGCGGGAAAATCCTGGAAGTCCGTCGAAACTTTCTCTGGTGTCACTCGTAAAGTCCCGCAAATTTATCCCACTATTCAAAATGCAGTCGATGCAGCGTCCCCAGGCGATCTTGTATTGATAGACGAAGGGGTATATTACGAAGAGGTAGTCGTAACGACACCTTCGATTACTCTACGAGGAACTGACAGAAATAAAGTCATCCTAGACGGACAATTCCAACGGGGAAATGGGGTTATCGTAGTGGGAGCGAACGGCGTTGCAATCGAAAATATGACAGCCAGAAACGCGACCTTAAACGGCTTTTTCTGGACAGGAGTCAAAGGTTACCGGGGTTCTTATTTAACCGCATACAATAACGGAGACTATGGAATTTACGCATTCGATTCAAGCAATGGAGTACTGGAACATTCTTATGCTTCCGGCTCTCCTGATTCCGGAATTTATGTCGGACAGTGCTATCCCTGCCGTGCAATTTTGTACGATTTAATTTCGGAGAACAGCGCGTTGGGATATTCCGGCACGAATGCTGGAGGAGATTTATACATCCTAAGTTCCATCTGGCGAAATAATATTGTCGGGTTAGCGCCTAATTCTCTCGATCGGGAGTTACTCCCTCCGGAACGCGAAACTACGATTCTAAGCAATTTAATTTATGATAATAATAACCTTAACGCACCTGTTAAGGCTTTGGAATATCCGTCGTACGGAACCGGAGTCTTGATCGCAGGGGGGCTAAGGAACGTAATTAAGAATAATGTGATTATCGGGCACGATAACTTCGGGATCGCGATTCTACCTAACTTGGATGAGAACTTCTGGCTTTCCCATTCGAATATTGTGGAAGAAAATATAGTTCATTCGTCCGGACTCGGAGACCTGAGCCTGAACGGACCGATAAGTATAGGAAATTGTTTTTCCAAGAATAAGTTTCAAACTTCTATTCCGCCTATGCTAGAAAAAATTTCTTCATGCAACGGTGGAATGCGAATCCCTGCCGGTGGGGAACTCTTGCCAACTTATAATATTCTTTCCCTTATGGTCGACGCGACGTTAGGACGCTTCCGAAGCGGGGATTGGAAAAGCCAACCGGTTCCGCCTCTCCAAAAAAATATTCCAGGAGGAGCGGGAGCTCCGGTAAAACCCGCGATTCATCCCTACGAAGATTTCGGATTGAATTTGAAGAAGATCGCTCTTCCGGAAGAGTCGAAGAAAATACTCGCCGAACGAAAACCCAAGTTCGGAAACGTTCTAGGAAGTTTGTCTTTACCCAGGCCTCTCGATCTTCAAGTGTTGCTTTTCCGTTGGTTCGGTTATATTCTTCCGATGCTCCTGTACGTTTGTTTGACGAGTTTGAGCGTAGCGGACTTGATTTATTTGCATCCGGGAAAATCGAACCGATTCGGTTGGCTTGCCTTCATTGCCTTTGTGCCGTATATCGGCGGCGCCTCCTATCTATTATTTGGAAAGAGCGAAATTCCCAAATGGTTGAGACATACTTTACTGGGGACAGGTTTCGGCTTTAGCCTGGCGTTCTTGATAATTTTGGCAGGAATCATAATCGGGAGCGTAGGCGGTTGATGTAAAAAAATGGCGATTTTTTTTGGATCGAACGAGTCGGTATTTTAGTATATTAGGAGATTTTTATGAATACGAATGAAATTTTTGAACCCGGGTTTTTTACGCTTCTATTTAATTTTTACGGTTACTACCTTCCTTACATTCTTTTCGCGTTATGGGCTTCTTTGGCTCTCGTCGATTTAGCCAAGAGGGAGGATGTCACTCCTAAGCAAGGAAGTTTGTGGACAGCCGCAATCGTGGTAGTTCCACTTTTAGGCGCCGGGGCCTATCATATCTTCGGCGGATCTAAGATACCGGATTGGGCTAAGAAGTCTCTAGTTTACGGCGGGGGAGGCTTACTAATTTTAGTGATCCTTGTCTCCTCGTTGGCAAAATTTTAATAGAGGTTACGAATGGATCGTAAGGAATTCCTGCGCTGGTTAGGACTCGGCGGAGTCGGTTTGGCCGCAGGAACGGGGTTGGCAAGAATCGGTTCCGGAAAAAAAGACGATCCCGCCTTCTGCAAAACGGCTCCTACCTCCATCAATTCAAATCCCGCTTCCGTTCGACTTCCCGGGGCTATCGGGGGGAACTCCTACGGAAGTATGGTCCATCCACCCATGTTTATCGATTCCGGTTTTCTGGACCGAATGGAATTGCATAAGTCTTTGCCTCTGCCACCCCCAGGCGGGTCCTTTCAAACGGAAATTAACATTATAGAAATGCCGTTGACGGTCGCACATAATACGATCGTAAATGCTTGGACTTTCGACGGCGTCGTTCCGGGTAGAGTTCTTAGAGCGCGGGAAGGTCAGAGAATGGAAATTCTTTTTCGTAATCAATCCGCTCATCCGCATTCCATTCATTTTCACGGAACTCATGATCCGCAAGAAGACGGATGGGAACCGGTAGTTCCGGGAGGGGAACGATTATATAAAATCCAGGGCGGCCCCGTCGGATTTCATCCCTATCATTGTCACGTTCCTCCGTTGTCGAGCCATATGTCTAAAGGATTGTACGGAGGATTTATCGTGGATCCGCCCGGAGGTAGACCGCTGGCACTTGAATATATGCTGATTCTTTCCGGTTGGGATTTAAATGAATCGGGTAGGAACGATATTTATTCCTGGAACGGAATGGCAGGATTTTATGATCGCTTTCCGATTAAGGTTCCGGTCGGAAAGAAAGTTAGATTATACATTGCGAATATGACCGAGTTCGATCCGATCGCTTCCTTTCATCTCCATTCTCAGACGTTCGATGTTTTTAGAACGGGGACGAAACTGACACCTGACGAGCATACGGACGTAGTCACCCTGGGGCAAACTGAAAGAGTGATTGTGGAATTTACTTTAACGAAACGGGGAAGATATATGTTCCATCCTCACCAGACTTATATGGCGGATAGGGGAGCAATGGGATGGATCGTAGCGGTATGAATCGCATAGAGATCGTTTGTCCGAGTTATTAACGCAGGTATATTAGAATTTATGAATTTAAAAAAAATCATCATCGGTTTTATCGTTCTTTTTACCGGGGTTATGGTCGGATTGGCTCCCCGATTTTTTAAGAGAAAACCGGCTTTTGCCTCGGATTCCCCGATTGCCGAGTGGAAAACGATCTCTCTCAAGAATACGGAAGGGAAAGAAACCGTACTTTCCGGATTAAAAGGGGATATATTCGTCGTTTATTTCGGATTTTCCCATTGTCCGGATATGTGCCCATTGGCCATTGAAGAAATAGGTGCTGCTCTAAAAGGATTAAGAGGCTTTTCGGATAGAGTGACGCCAGTTTTCATCTCGGTCGATCCGGAACGGGATTCCCCGGAAATTTTAAAAAAGTATGTTTCGACGTTTCCCGGAAATTCATTGGTGGCCTTGACCGGTTCTAAAAAGGATATCGATTCACTACAGTCCGGATTCGGTGTAGTTTCCAGAAAAGTGATTCTTCCTTCTAAAGCGGAAGGATACGGAGTGGATCATACTTTGCTAATCTATCTAATAGACAAAAACGGAAATATTTTGGCTGCATTTCCCACGGGAACGAATCCGGAAGATCTCACGAAAGCGATTACAGTTTGGATGGATAAAGTTTAACGGTACGCTTAAGCATGTGCAAATAAATGCGAACTTTTTAGAGAAGCGGCGTGTATAGGCGATTAATATGAATCGTTATTTTTTATCATAGAATGCGAATGCCACTGCTAAAAGGATAAGAAGGAAGCTAACGGCATGATTCCATTTCATCTTTTCTTTTAGAATAAAACTCGCGAATCCGATAAAGATCGTGATCGTGATGATTTCTTGAAGTATCTTCAACTGGAAACCGCTAAAGCCTTCTTCCGAGAAACCGATTCTATTGGCGGGAACCATAAGGGAATATTCGAATAGCGCGATCCCCCATGATATCAAGATCGTTTTCCAGAGCGGTAATTCGTTGAAGAATTTCAGATGGCCGTACCACGCAAACGTCATGAAAAGGTTGGAGAAGGAGAGAAGAATTAATGTCTTCATTTATCCATGGAATTTGATTCGATTGAAGATGGCAAAAAAAAATCCCGGAGTGCAAGCCTCCGGGGAAAATCGGTTTGAACAGAGCATGGCTCGTTCGATTCAGGTGGAGAAGTTCGTTCTAGTTTGTTCTAACTTCGATTTTTTTAGTCGAGGGCTTACGCCGCGGAAGAGTGACTTTCAAAATTCCGTTTGAAAGGACCGCGGATATCTTCTCCTCATCTAACGGTTCTGAAATCGCGAAGCTTCTACGGTAATCTCCCGTTCTATATTCGGAATATCGAAGATCGCCTTCGGTCTCTATGTGGGAAGTTCTACCGATTATCTTGAGTTCATCTTTTTCTAAACTGATCTCAAGATCGCTTTCCTTGACGCCGGGAAGATCGAGGACAAGGAGATATTTTTCATCGTCGGAGTAAACGTCGGTCGCCGGCGTATAAATCGGCTTACGATTCTTTTCGTTCTTAGCGACATCCGATTTGCTATTATCGGTTGTTGTTTCTTGAGTTTTTGTAACTTCTTCAACGCTCATTTTAATCTTTCCTCCTGATTAGGCCTGGGTTTCGATTTTGATTTTTCTCGGCTTTTCACTCTCTTGGACGGGAAGTGTCAACGTAAGAACTCCATCCTTGACAGTTGCCTGTACCTTCTCCGAATCGACGGCGACCGGCAATTCGAGAGTCCGTTTGAATTTTCCGCGAGATCGTTCCAATTTACGAGGTTTCGTTCCTGTTTCTTGGGCCGGATCTTTGATCTCACCATGTATGGTAAGCAAATTATGAGCGACGGTAATTTCCAAATCTTCAGGACGTAAGCCCGGTACTTCCGCGGTGACGGTGATCCGATCGCCGTTTGAATAAACGTTTAATGCGGGAAATGCACGACCACCTTCCCAGACGGGATCAAATAGGTTATGAATTCGGTTTTGCATTCTGCGCATTTCATGGAAAAGGTCGACTTGATGTCTCATTTCTAAATTCTCCTGTGCTCTGGCACTCATATATATAGAGTGCCAATTTTTAAAAAGGTTCCAAATTTTTTTTATAAAATTTAGCAATCATTCTAAAAAAGTGCCAATTGTTGATTTGCAAACGGATTGGCGATATGCGATTTGCGGTAAGATTTGGTTTCGGCAAGGTTGCTCCCCGCCCTTCCTGGGCGGGGGCCGGAGCGGAGCGGCGGTACCCGTGCTCCATTTCACAAAATTTGCAGGCTGGCAATCTATTTTCTGAAAGGAGCCTTTGGGGAACTCCCACAACGGGTTACCTCGCAGGACCAACTATCCAGTAGGCAAAGCAAAAATTTGATTTTGCTTGAATTTCTGCCATTTAGGCCTTTTTGGTCCGTTCAATTCTTGAACAAAATTCTTGACACTCCTCTTTTACGCAATTTACTGGACTCGATTTAACCGGAATGGGACCCAAGGGGCGAAGCTACATCTAGGCGTTCTTTTCTACGGAACCGTCATTCCTAACTGCGTTTTCTTTCAAGTCTTCAGGGGAATTTCCCTTTTGCAAATTCAATGACCGACGAACTCAGGCATAAAATTTTAAAACTGATCGAAGATCGTCCGGACTTTAATCAAAGAGATCTGGCTAATGCGCTCGGGATTAGCTTAGGTAAGACCAATTATTGTCTTAAAGCGCTTCTTGAGAAAGGTTGGATTAAAGCTAAAAACTTTAAAAACAGTAAGAATAAGTTGGCCTATGCTTACATTCTTACCCCCGCGGGTCTTGAAGAAAAAATCAAGTTAACTCTTACTTACTATTCCATTAAAAAAAGGGAATATGAAGAGCTTAGGGAAGAGTTGGAAAAATTGGGAATCGGGGAAGAAGGTCTAACCGAAAATGATGCGCGGATATCAGATGGGCAGTAATTTTGCAATCTCAAATTGACGACAGTGTATTTTAGGAAAATGGATGATAAGTAACATTATACAGAAATTCGGGAAGCCGGAGGTCGTTGATCAAAAATGGGATTTGGTCATTCGTCCGAAAGAAGGGTTGTTTTCATTGCACTTGGCCGATCTTTGGAATTATAAGGATCTAATATTCTTATTTGTTAAAAGGGATTTTATTTCCCTTTATAAGCAGACTATTCTTGGGCCTCTATGGTATATAGTGCAGCCATTGGCTTCTACCGTGATTTATACGATAATTTTTGGTAAAATTGCCAACGTTTCGACGGACGGAGTGCCGCATTTTATTTTTTATTTATCCGGCACTGTCCTTTGGAGTTATTTTGCTGATTGCCTGATTGCTACTTCGAATACCTTTGTGGCTAATGCAGGGATTTTTAGCAAAGTTTACTTTCCTCGGTTGGCAGTCCCGGTTTCGATAGTAGTCAGTAGTCTTATTAAATTCGCGATTCAGTTTGCTACCTTTTTAGCATTTTATTTTTACTTTATTCTTAAAGGCGCAACACTAGAAATGCAATGGTCCGTAATTTTGCTTCCGATTTTTATTCTCCAAATCGCAATTCTAGGTTTAGGATTTGGAGTTATGGTCTCTTCTATGACTACCAAATACAGAGATCTATCGCTTCTTGTGGCATTCGGGGTTCAGCTTTGGATGTACGCAACGCCAGTTGTATACCCTTTATCGCTTGTTCCTGAGCAATTTAAGCTTTTGTATAATTTAAATCCCATGGCTAATTTGATTGAAAATTTTCGATTCTCCTTTTTAGGGCATGGACATTTGGATCTTTATGCCTGGGCGCAAAGCTGGATTATTACTGTTTTGGTTTTTTTCATAGGTATCGTGATCTTTTCGCGGGCAGAAAGGGATTTTGTCGATACCGTTTGATTTTGCGATGCATGTCTGATATATAATGTAAGGATAATATAAATGTTGAATAACTTATCTATTTTAGTAACTGGAGGGACTGGTTCGTTCGGGAAAAAATTTATACAGACTGTCCTGTCTAAATATCCGAATTTGAAAAGGCTTGTTGTGTTCTCTCGTGACGAGTTGAAGCAGTTCGAAATGCAACAGGAAATTCCTGAGTCCAAATATCCTCAGATGAGATATTTTATCGGCGATATTCGGGATAAGGATAGGTTGATGCGTGCGATGGAAGGTATAAATGTTGTAGTGCATGCTGCGGCTCTTAAACAAGTTCCGGCCGCCGAATATAATCCTTTTGAGGCAATAAAAACCAATATTTTGGGTTCTCAAAACGTCATCGATGCCGCAATGGATTCCGGAGTTAAGCAAGTCGTAGCATTAAGTACCGATAAGGCTGCGGCACCGATCAATCTTTATGGCGCCACTAAGCTTTGTTCGGATAAGTTGTTTGTAGCTGCAAATAACTATAAAGGAAAACATGATATTCGATTTTCCGTCGTTCGTTACGGAAACGTGATGGGTAGTAGGGGAAGTGTGATTCCGTTCTTTTTGAAAAAAAGATCGGAAGGCGTACTGCCCATAACCGATGAAAGAATGACCCGCTTTAATATTACTCTTGAGGAAGGAGTCGATTTGGTTCTATATGCTCTGGAAAGTATGTGGGGTGGCGAAATTTTTGTACCCAAGATTCCGAGTTACAATATCAAAGTCGTAGCAGAAGCGATCGGGCCGAATTGTGAACAAAAAGTAGTGGGCATACGGCCCGGAGAAAAACTTCACGAAGAAATGATAACGGAAACTGACGGAATGAGTACAATCGAATTTAAAGATTATTTCGTTATTCTCCCTTCCGTGGAGCTTTGGAGTATCAATGAATTTAAAAAGAAATTTAACGGAGAATATTGTACGAAGGATTTTCGCTACAGTAGCGGTTTGAATGAAGATTGGCTTACCGTCGAGCAGATCCGAAAGTTGATTGTCGAGCATGTAGATCCGGCATTTCACGTATGATTCCTTATGGTAGGCAAAATATAACACAAGCCGATATCGATTCGGTAATCCAGATTTTAAAGTCCGATTTCATTACACAAGGACCAACTATCGATCAGTTTGAAAAAACTGTTTCTGAATATTGTGGATCGCAATATGCATTAGCGGTGTCCAATGCAACCGCAGCTCTTCATATCGCTTGTTTAGCTCTTGAAGTTGGGGCAGGCGACGAAGTGTGGACTTCTCCGAATACCTTCGTGGCTTCTGCGAATTGCGCCTTATACTGTGGAGCTAAAATTGGATTCGTCGATATCAATCCTAAGACGTACAATATGGACGTTGATAAGCTTAGATTAAAACTTATTGAAGCGAGAAATAAGAATAGATTACCTAAAGTTGTGATTCCAGTGCATTTTGCGGGTCAATCTTGCGACATGGAAGAGATTTCGGAACTTAGTAAGCAATACGGATTTAAGATTATTGAGGATGGGTCCCATGCGATTGGCGGAAAATATTTGGGCCAGTTTATCGGAAATTGCAAATATTCTGATATAACAGTGTTTAGCTTTCATCCGGTTAAGATAATTACGACAGGAGAGGGTGGAATGCTTACAACCAACTCAAAGCATTTACATGAGAAATTATCGTTACTGCGATCGCATGGAATTAGCCGAAATCCTGATCTTATGGTTTCCGAATCGGAAGGGGGCTGGTATTATCAGCAACTTGAGCTTGGTTTTAACTATAGGATGACTGACATACAAGCGGCGTTAGGTATTAGTCAATTCGCAAGACTTGAAAGCTTTATTGAAAAAAGACATAGAATAGCTGAGAATTACGATAAGCTGCTGGATGGATTGCCGGTGGTCACACCTTATCGTAGTCCTGGAGTCAATTCTGCATTGCATCTCTATCCGATTAAATTATCGAAGGACGCAAAAATCGGCCGTAAACAATTTTTCGATGAGTTACGACGTCTCGGGGTGGGAGTTCAGGTCCATTATATTCCCGTTCATCGTCAGCCCTATTATCAAAAATTGGGTTTTAAGTTAGGGGATTTTCCGGAAGCGGAAGAATATTATGAATCTGTTGTTAGCCTTCCCATCTATTATGATTTGACGCACGAAGAGCAACTATACGTCGTAGAGATGATCCGAAATTTGCTGCTAAAATGAAGACCGCATTTGTAATCCAAGCTAGAATGACTTCCTCTAGGCTTCCGGGGAAGATTCTGAAAGAAATATTAAATAAACCTCTGCTCGAATATCAAGTAGAACGTTTGCGAAGGGTGAAGGAAGCGGATGGAATCGTAATTGCGACTACGATTAACGAGACCGATCTTCCTGTCGTTGAATTGTGTAAGAAACTGGATGTTCCTTATTATCGGGGATCGGAGATCGATGTTCTTTCCCGTTATTATGAAGCAGCTACTTATTTCGGTTTGAACGATATTATCCGGGTAACTTCGGATTGTCCCGTTATCGATCCGGGGATCGTTAGTAAGGTCATCAAATCTTACTTAGAATCCAAAAATTCAATCGATTATGCTTCCAATTCCTTGGAACGGAGCTATCCTCGCGGGATGGATACGGAAATTTTCTCATATGAAGCTTTAACTAGAGCTCATCTAGAAGCGAGAGAACCTGCTCATAGAGAGCATGTTACCGCCTACATTTACGCTAATCCTGACAAGTTCAGGTTAAAGAGCATAGTTAGTTCGATTGATAATAGCAATTTTAGATTAACTGTTGATACACCTGAAGACTTTCAGTTGATTAAAGTTATAATCGAAGCTCTTTACCCCAAGAATCATGAATTTGGAATTGATGAAATTATAAATTTTCTCAACGAGTTCCCTGAGCATTTAAAGATCAATGAACATGTTATTCAGAAAAAACTATAAAGGATAATCAATGATCAAGTATTGCAGAAGATGCGTAATGCCCGATACAAAGCCGAACCTTTTTCTTGATGAAGAAGGCATATGTAATGCATGTCGAAGTTACGAAAATCGCAAGGTCGTAAATTGGGATCTTCGTAAAGAAGAGCTTATGGTACTTTTGAATAAATACCGCTCCAAGGATTCATCCAATTGGGATTGCATAGTTCCGGTTAGTGGGGGAAAGGACAGTACTTTTCAGGTCGTTCGCTTATTACAACTCGGAATGAATCCGCTTTGCGTTACGGCTTCTACTTGCGACCTAACGGAAATTGGAAGAAAAAATATAGAAAACATTAAGCAGCTAGGAGTCGATTACTTGGAGTTTTCCCCTAATCCTAGAGTTAGGGCTAAACTAAACTACATAGGCTTAACGAAGGTCGGCGACATTTCTTGGCCCGAGCACGTAAGTATTTTTACGATTCCGGTAAGAGTTGCAGTTCAGTATAATATTCCTCTAATTATTTGGGGCGAGAACTCTCAGAACGAATATGGCGGACCCGCCGCCGACTCAGATAGAAATGTCTTGGATCGTAGATGGTTGGAGGAGTTCGGAGGTCTTCTTGGTCTTAGAGTTTCGGATTTGGTCGGAATTGACGGCATCGCGCAGAAAGATTTGATACCGTACACGTACCCGACGGACGATGACCTAAGGAAGGTTGGTGTCACGGGTTTATTTTTAGGTTACTATCTTCCCTGGGACGGCTATTCGAATTCACTTTTAGCTCAGGCGCACGGATTTCAAACTTGGTACAAGGTTACTGAAGGTTCGATCGTAAATTACGAAAATTTGGATAATTATCAGACGGCTATCCATGAATTTTTTAAGTTTATTAAGTTCGGCTTCGGAAGAGCAAGCGATCACGCTTCTTTGCATATTCGAAGGGGCCGATTGACGAGGGAGGACGGGATTTATCTCGTATCGAAGCATGACGGAAAGTTTCCTTCAACTTATTTGGATAGGCCGCTCTCCGAGATTTTAAAACCGCTCGGTATGACTGTGGATGAGTTTGTACGTGTTGCCGATAAATTTACGAATAAAAAGCTCTTTTTAAAAGATTCCCGAGGAAACCTAATTAAAGATAAGGAAATGAATCTTACAAAGGTTAATTATGATAACCTGGATTAACAAATAAGCTAGGTCGATTGAAAAGATGAACGTCATAATAATCGATTATGGAATGGGAAATCTCTCGTCTGTATTGAGGGCTTTTCAGGAATGCGGGGCATCTGCGGAAATTTCGGATAACCCTTTAGATTTGAAAAGAGCAACCCATATCGTTTTGCCAGGAGTTGGGGCTTTTCCTGACGGAATTAATAATCTGAGAGAGAGGAAATTCGATCAAGCGATCGAACATGTCGTTGCCGACGGTATTCCTCTATTAGGAATTTGCTTAGGAATGCAGCTTTTAGCCGATACCGGTTATGAAGTACGGAAAAGTGATGGTTTGGGCTTGATCTCCGGCGAGGTTAAAAAACTCGATGAGGGGGCAGGCGTTCGCATTCCGCACGTCGGCTGGAACGAAGTTAAGTATAAAAAAGATGATTCTCTTTTTGTAGATATTCCCGATAATTCTGATTTTTATTTTGTTCATAGTTATCATTTCGAGCCCGCGTCTGAAAATGCAATTGTTGGAATTACTCCTTATGGTCAAGGTTTTGTTTCGGTTGTTCGGAAGGATAACGTAATGGGGGTTCAGTTTCACCCGGAAAAAAGTAGTCAGTTGGGATTTAAGGTTATTCGTAACTTCCTAGATATTAATTAAAATTTGGAATCTCGAAATTAAAATATGTTAAAGACTAGGATAATCCCGACTTTGCTACTGAAGAATGTAGGCATTGTTAAAGGAATAAAGTTTAATAGCTGGCGTCGGGTAGATACTATATTACCTGCTATCAAAGTTTATAATATGCGGGAAGTCGATGAACTCATTGTAGTTGATATAACCGCTACGAGTGAAGCCAGGGAATTAGATTATGAATCTGTTGCCGAGTTTTCCGAAGAGTGCTTCGTCCCGTTAACTGTAGGCGGCGGAATAAAAAATCTCACAGATATTCGTAAGGTCTTATTATCCGGAGCCGATAAAGTTTGCATAAATTCAGCGGCTTTCGATTATCCGGAACTTATAACGGAAGCGGCTGAAAAATTCGGATCACAATGTATAGTCGGTAGCATCGATTTCGGAGAAGCAGCTCCGGGCGATTATATTTGTTACTCGCATTCGGGAAAGGTCAAGATAGATAAAGATCCGATTGAATGGGCTTTAACTTTGGAAAGGCTTGGTGCTGGAGAGTTGCTTGTAACTTCCGTAGATCGGGATGGTACGATGACTGGTTATGATTTAACAATGCTTCGGAGAATCGCTGATGCGGTAAAAATCCCGGTGATTGCCTCCGGAGGCGCCGGAAACTACGAACATATGCTCGAGGCAATTAAGGAAGGACATGCATCAGCAGTGGCAGCAGCTAGTATCTTTCACTTCACGGAGCAAACACCCTTGGAAGCGAAGAAATTCTTAGGGGCAAACGGGATTCCGGTTCGTAAGTTTCGGGTCCGTTAAGATTTTGATGCGTGCGACATTCTTGACCGAAGGCACTTCGCAAACAGGCTACGGTCATTTATCACGAACGAAATCTTTGTATCAGGCTGCGGAATCGTTAGGCTTCGATTGCTTCATTCTCGCTAACTATGATGTTAATGCATCAGTATATCTGGATGGATTGAATGTAGAGAATTTCGATTGGAAAAAACGATCATTCGAATCCGTCACTTATCTTAATGACTCTGAGTTGGTATTCTTCGATAGCTACCAAGCTGGAATAAAAAACATAAAGGAAATCGTCTCGAACGCGGAAGATTCCGTAAAATTCGCTTACATTGATGATTTTAACCGTCTGGATTATCCGAACGGCACGATCATAAATTATTCGGTCGGTTCGAATTCTGAAATGTATGAAGGTCAGTCCGGGAAAAAATCCTACTTGCTAGGACCGAGATATGCGCTTCTTGCAAAAGAGTATTGGCAACTTTCAAATCAGAGACCGGAAATTAGCAAGAGTATCGAGACGATATTACTTACATTTGGCGGGGCGGATAACGCGAATTTAACAAAAATCGCTTTGGAAACTCTAAGTAAAAACTTTCCGAGTATTTCATTTGAAGTAATTATCGGCCCCGGTAACACGTCCTTCGATTCGTTTTCCTCGAACAACAAAAAGGTCAGGCTTAACAGATCATTATCAATTTCTGATATGAAGACATTAATTGAAAGAGCAGACCTATGCTTGACCGCTTGCGGTCACACGACTTATGAAATTGCTGCTACCGGCCGTCCAATGATTGCGGTTTTAAGTGCGGATAATCAAAAATTAAATGCTCAAGGTTGGAAAGCGAAAGGTATTCCCGTGCTAAATGGACTTGATTCGAATTTTCGAAATAACCTTATCGAAATTTTTCTGAGAACATCGCCCTCAGAGGTCCGAAAATCTCTTTCGGAAATTGCCAGTACTGTCGTTGACCCGAGAGGAGCCATCAACGTGATAAAAACTTTCATCGCATCGAACTAAATTGGAGGAGTTTGTTTTAATAAAAGCGAAGATCGACTTTATTAAGGAAGTTTATGACCTTTCTAATAGTCGAGAAGTCCGAGAGAATAGTCTGAACCCTTCTGAGATCCCTTGGGATGTTCACGTGGAGTGGTATAATTCCAAAATCAAGGCCGCTCCTGAAAATTTATTTCTAATAATCACCGATGTCAATGGCGAGTTTCTCGGTCAAGTTCGATTTCAAGCGGCAAATTCGGAAGAGGCCGTAATCAGTATTAGTTTGTCTAAGACGGCGCGAGGGAGATCTTTAGCTTCAAAAATTTTAGAAGCTGCATGTAAATTGTATGCGGCTGAAAATTTGGAAAAAAGGACAATCCTTGCTCAGATTAGTAAAGATAATATTCCTTCAATAAAGTCTTTTTCTAGAGCGGCATTCATTTATGACTCTGATTTTGAGCTTGATAAAAAGCAATATATACTTATGAAAAAAGTAATATAATAAAGGATCCAATTTGTGGAATCTATAAAGATAGGCAATAAATTCGTCGGCGGCAAAAATGATCCTTGTTTCATTATCGCCGAACTTTCGGCAAATCATAATCAGGATTTTAATTTAGCAGTCGAAACGTTGCATGCTATGAAGGAATCGGGTGCAGACTGCGTAAAATTGCAAACATATACTCCCGATACCATTACGTTAAAATCCGATGCCGAATGGTTTAAGATTCATAAGGGAACAATTTGGGACGGAAAGACTCTATATGATTTATATTCCGAAGCCTACACCCCCTGGGACTGGCAACCGAAATTGCAAGAAATTGCAAAATCCTTAGGCTTAGAAATATTTTCATCGCCGTTCGATAAGAGTTCGGTCGATTTTCTGGAAAAGATGTCCGTTCCCGCCTACAAGATTGCGTCGTTTGAAATTACGGATATCCCTTTGATCAAATATGTCGCGAGTAAAGGAAAACCTATTATCATCTCCACAGGAATCGCTTTTATTGACGATATTAATTTAGCAGTTCAAGCGTGTCGCGAGGTCGGAAACAATCGCATTATCATTTTAAAATGTACCTCCTCGTATCCAGCTCCTTACGATGAAATAAATCTTAAAACAATTCCGAATTTATCCGAAACGTTCGGCGTTGTTGCCGGACTTTCGGATCATACGGAAGGATGGGCGGTGCCTGTAGCGGCAGTTGCTTTGGGGGCGAAAGTTATCGAAAAACATTTTATCTTGGACCGAAAAATTGGCGGCCCAGATTCTTCCTTTTCCATGGAACCGGATGAGTTTAGGACAATGGTAGACGCTATCCGTAATGTGGAGAAAGCTTTAGGTTCCGTAAATTATGATTTATCGGAAAAAGTCAAAACGAGTCGGGAATTCTCCCGCTCACTATTTATCGTTAAGGATATCAAAAAGGGCGAACAATTTACTCACGAGAATGTAAGATCCATTCGACCGGGTTTCGGACTACCTCCAAAATATTTCGAACGAATTTTAGGTAAAACGGCTTTGGAAGATTTTATAGCAGGAACTCCTTTAGATTTCGGTATGATTAGGAATTTTCAATGATTGTAATAAAGGCGGAATCCATTTCCAAAAAATATCGATTAGGCACATTTGGGACCGGATCATTCCGGAAAGATTTCCAAAGCTGGTGGGCCAAGCTAAGAAAGAAAGAGGATCCGAACGAAGTAATTCGCGAGGATCATGAATATCGGGTCGAGGATTCGGAAAATAAAAACCCATTGTTTTGGGCTTTAAAGGATATCGATCTTGAGATCAATGCGGGTGATCGCATTGGAATTATCGGTCGCAATGGAGCTGGTAAATCCACGCTTTTAAAGCTCTTCTCTAGGGTAACAGCACCCACGACCGGTATCATTAAAGTTCGTGGCAGGATTGCCAGCTTGTTAGAAGTGGGGACCGGTTTTCATCCTGAGCTAACCGGAAAGGAAAACATCTATTTGAACGGAGCCATTTTGGGAATGTCCAAGAAAGAGATCCGAATGAAAATGGATGAAATTATCGAATTCGCCGAAATCGAGCAGTTTATCGATACTCCCGTTAAGCGATATTCGAGCGGAATGTACGTTAGGCTTGCGTTTTCAGTCGCCGCTCATTTACAATCCGAAATTTTGATTTTGGATGAAGTATTGGCGGTCGGGGATACCAAGTTTCAAAAGAAGTGCATGCAAAAGATTTCTGAGGTCGGCGGCCAAGGGAGAACGATTTTATTCGTAAGTCATAATTTAAATTCCATATTAGCTTTATGCAATAAGGTCGCCCACTTGAGAGCAGGAAGGTTAGTTGAGTTCGGAGATACTCAGCAGGTAGTCAATAATTATTTGGATTCTCTTGCTGATTCGCAGCTTCAATCTAAGATTCGCAGTGCTGACGGTAATTTAGTCATAAAAAGAATTAGATTTTTAGATAAAAAGGATAAGGTAAAAAATATCTTTCCTATGTTAAGCGATCTTTGTGTGGAGATTACTTACGAAGCGCTTAAAGACATGGGAACGATTACGTTTACCGTCGGCGTCACCGGAGTGTCGGGAGCTCTTTTTATGGGTAGCATGATCTATGATGGCCGTAGACCTAATATCAAAAAGGGGACCGGAGTTCTTAGATGCACTTTCAAGGAAATGCCGCTAATGCCTGGTCAAATGTATTCGGTTTTTTTGGCGATTCGAGGGGTGGATTATGAAACTCCATTGATGGCAGCGTTAGACGTCGGTAGTTTTACGGTCGAAGGCGATTTAAAGAAACTAAAGTACAACGGTCCCTTGGCCAAGCAGACTGCCAAAGTCTCAGGTCCGATTATAATCGACTATAAGTGGGAGCACACATCATGAGCGCAGAATCTTCTATCATGTCGAAGGGGTTATTTCTTGCCGCTTGCTGCCATAGATTGGATTTCGAAGTAGAGATAATACTCAGAAATACTTTAAGAAATCCGCTCGACCCTCTGGCGACCGAAAAAAGAAAAGGGATAACCTATGCCCTGGAAATTTTCGATATAAACGGAAATTCCCTCTTCTCAAATCCGAAGTACGGAAATATTCCTTTTAACTCGTTTTCGAGAGTGCAGCCGTCGGACGCGTTAGATGTAGAGGAAGCAAAGAAAGCCGAATTGATGGTTATTATCCCCGAAATAGTAACGGAGCCTAACGTATGGTTCGAGCAAGAACACGAAATAGTCTACTCTAATAAAACGACGAAATCATTACCGGCAGTAATTTACGATCAATTGCCCCTTCGCTTTGTTGAAGAATATCCTCCTATAATTCTTCTCAATCACAAAATTTACGTATCCAAAGACTTGAATTCTTTTGTTGTCCTGGCCAATTATAGAGGATTGAAAAATAGAAGCGAATCCCCGCAGAATATGGAATTAAGTTTTTTTGATAATTCAGGAGCTTTACTTTTGAGAAAAACGGTTTCTATTCCATATAATTCAACCTTTTATATTGACGTGAAGGCGGAAATCGGCTCTAAGATTGCGTTAAGCGATTCCCCGGTTCTCTTAACCTTAACTGCACGTGGCGGGAATAGTTTATTTGCGATCGAAACGATAACGATTAATGAGAAAACAAAGAATGCTGCGTTAGAACATTCTTTGGCCCCAGTTTACTTTGTAAGTCAGAGCATGAAAGAAGTAAGATCGAGAGCTTTACTCTTTTGATGGATGGAGATTGACTGTGATTATTAAAGATTTATTACGACCGATTTATAGAGCATATTTAGAAATTAAGGATAGCCAAAAGGGGCGAGTAAGTCCTCCAGTGACGCAAATTTTCATAAATGACGAGACCCGGCGCACTAGTTTCTCGATAACCAACTACCCGTCTTTCCTGTTACCGTCACGCATCGGCAAAATTTGGTATGAAATCAGCTTGAGCGATCAGGACGGAAATAAGGTTTTTTCGAAGGATATAAAATTGGCAAAGTACGGAAGTATGGAAATTTCTCCCGACCAATTTTATTCTAAAAAACTACCGAATCGAGGTCTATTTTTCGCTAACATCAAAGAATCGAAGCTTTCATTCGTTCAGAAATTTCACTTGCGAAAATTAGGAAGACTGACCTCCCATTTTTATACGCTCTATCATTCCCCGGATTATAGTAATTTAGCGATGGTCCACCCACAAACGGTAGCCCCCGTTCCGGTCTCAGAAGGTAAGTCTAATTTTTGGTATTCGCAATTTTTAATAAAGGTTTCCGCGATTTCGTCCATAGAGCTTTTTCAAATGAATCCGAGTCCGAGAAAGGCCGATTTGAATCTCATAGTCATGAATATGGACGGAAAAGAGGTCATTTCTTCCGAAGAATCAGTTCCTGCGTTCGGTGTTCGAAATATAAAATTCGATCAAAAGATGTTAGGCGAAAATGAATACGTCTATATCGCTTCCGATACGCTTAGGGGAAATGAGAAACCTATCCTTTTTTCCCATTATCCTGACGGAACTTACACCGCTTTGCATACGTAAAACAGACAAGATTAAAATTAGAAACATTCATTTCGGCTTTAATGAGATTTACGCGGATGGCACCAACGTACCCATCTAAATCTTCCGCTTCCTTCTAGTAATGCCACTCTTTTAACGTTCGAAATTGGAGCGAATTCAGCACGATGGAACATGTGATATCGAAATATACGGATGAAGGCGGTCGTGATTTTTATTATATTCTAAAAACCCGTAAAAATGTAAAAAAGTTGGTGATTCATTTTACGGCATTTTTCGGCGATTGGGGTGATCGAAAGGAATACAAAGAAAACTATCAGGGCTATTTCCATCGTTTGAAAATGTTAGGTTTTCAAAAAGACTTCAATACACTTTTTCTTTGCGATCAGTTCGGTTTCAGCAAGAATGGAACGTACTATACGGGAGAACATGGTGATTTTTTCGTCGAGCGCGCGATGCTCAAAATTATAAAGCGGACAATTGGCGAACTTCAGATTTCGAGCGGCGACATTATAACTATCGGCTCGTCCATGGGAGCCACGGCCGCACTCAAATTCGGTTTATTGTTCGACGTAAAGGGCATAATATCAATAAGTCCGCATATCGATCTGGATATTTGTGCGGAAAAACAAGGTCGCTTCGATCACGTTGCATTTATTTGTCCGGATGGAAATCCGATGTCGGTAGATAACTATATCTATACTAGACAGGTGAATCGTTTGCTTGATAATTGGGATAGAGGTAGAAAATTGCCCGTTCTTTTTATGCATTCTTGCGAAGATGATTATGGCGTACACAGCGAGCAAGTTTTGCCTATCGTGACTCGTTGGAAATTTTTAGGTGGAACCGAGTATTCCGATTTTCGATTAGTTGGGGGACACGGAAGTGATTATTGTACTAAAGCGGTAATTTTGGACGTTATTGATAGGATTTTTAACGATCGAAAAATTCAGCCTAAGAAATACCTTTCTTTCAAATATTTACCCGATAAGGAAAAATTAGAAAAATATCGGGTTGTAAGGAAATCAATAATATTACTCCTAGAAAAATTGCATTTATTGAATTTAGCGAGAAACGCGCGCTCATACTTTCTCGCTAAATTGAAAAAGGATTAAGTCTAGAATTTCGTGAATTTAATAATAAACGGATTTCATAAAGATCAATATTTTCCGGTAATATTATATATAACTGATCGTCTTAAGCCTTCGAAGTGCCACGTGATTTTCGAAACGAATAGAGTGGCGTTAAATGTGGAAACTCAATATTATGCGTGTGCGGTATTATCGCACGAATACAGCTATAGTACTCCTGAAGACGAACTTTTGCCAGTCGGGGCCGATCTCCTTCGGGATCTTTCGGATTGTGAGGGTGTCGTTCTTAAAATGATGGAACGGGACGAAATTCGCGGAGAATGGTCGTATAATAAAAGAAAATCAGTTTATTTGAAACATTTGCGCTATTGGAATCATGTCATTGAAACGGACGATATCGGTTATTTTCTTTCATCGAATATTCCGCATGTAGTGTACGACTATATTATATATTCATTATGTATCCGGAAGGGTATTCCGACTATATTCTTTTATCAATTTCAGCCGGGGCTATCTTTTTTTATGCGCGATTGGAAGGATCCCACCCCGGGTATTGTTAAACTTTTCGAGAGACGATCTGCTGAAAAAAACTTGAATCTTTCCGATAGAATGGAGCGGGAATGGCAAACTTATGCGGTAAGCGCGGAAAATAAGAAGCCTTTCTATATGATGAATTCGATCCCCGATTTATTGAACGAACCGTCATTGAACAAAATTTCTCTGCTTCGGAGATTAGTGCGGGTTATTTTTTTTAAGCCCTGGCGTTTGATCGGATTTCTTTTTACCTTTCGCCGGAAGTTGCATAATTACCTTTCACTTTTTCAACGAATGTTGGATCAAAAAAGAATAATGCAAATCGATAATTTCTATCGAAGCCGATGCGTTGATCCTGTTCCGAATGAGAAATATATATATTTACCTCTTCATTTACAACCGGAGATGTCGACCTCTCCGATGGCTGGGGTGTTTGTGGATCAAGTTCTGATCGCTCAAATGTTAAACGCTTATTTGCCTAAAAATTGTTATATATACATTAAGGAACATCCGAATCAGGATTTAAAATATAGAGATGAGTCTTTCTATGGAACATTGGCCTCGTTGAAATCTGTAAGGCTGATTTCAAGAGATTATGATACTTTCGAATTGATTCAGGGGTGTACGGCCGTTGCAACGTGTACAGGTACGGCCGGTTGGGAAGCTCTCTTAAAAGGCAAGATAGTTCTTTTATTCGGTTATACGTTTTATCAGGATGCACCCGGAGTCTTCAAGATTAGATCCGTAGAAGATTGTCGTGATGCTCTCCATCGTATTTTTGATAGTAGCCTTTCTATCAATGTCGATAGAATTCGGCCTTTCTTGAAAGCGTTGGAGGATTACGCATTCTTTGGGAATATAGATCCTGATTATATGTTAGATGGGGAAATAGATTGGCAGTCTAACATCGATAGGATCTGCAAATCGATCGACAGGTTATTAATTTCCAATCATTCATGAATCTTATTATTTACGGTTTGTATAATTCTCATCATCTTCCGATGATCGAAGATCTCAATAGGGCATTTAAAATCGAATATTGCGAAATCATCGGGAACGCGGAATCGAATTCTATAAAAAGCAATTCCGTCAATGAGTGCCGATTCCATGATTGGCATAGTATTTCTCTCGGATATTCCGACGTCGACTGGAACGTTATAGCGCCGCTCGATCAACCTTTAATAGAGTTAATGCGCGATTGTGAGGTAGAGGTGTATCGCATGATGGACCGAAAATCCTTAAATGTGGCAACATCTTGGTCTTATAATATTCGAAAGAAAATTTACTACGAGCATTTGCGCTATTGGAATCATATTTTAAACGAGCGGAAATTTGATTGCTTCCTTTCTTTGAATATCCCGCACGAAATAATCGATTTCATCATCTATTGGCTTTGTAAGAAGAAAGGAATTGCGACATTTTTTTTCTACCAATTTCAGTATGATATTACCTTTCTGATGTCAGACTGGACTGATCCGCTGCCTAACTATAAGCGAGATTACGAAGCCCTTTCTGTTGAGCTGAAAAAGAAGGATAAATATTCGATCGAATTGTCGGAAAGAATTCTATCCGAATTAGCCATTCAGCGGAATTCGAAGGAAGATTATGTTCCATTCTACATGCGAAAGAGAAAGTCTAATTTTGGACTAAGATGTTTCTCTAAAATAAAGGAAATCGTGTCCGTATTGGCGAGAATCGCGGCTGAAGTCGCTAAAATATTAGCATCTCCTAATATAGATACTATCTATTCAATCATTAATCGATACAGAATAAAATATAGAGTTGAAAAGTATAAAAATGATTCCCTTAAGTCTTTAAGGGAATTGGAATATACTCCGAGAAGCGACGATCGATACATTTATGTTCCTTTGCATTTGCAACCGGAACTCTCGACCTCTCCGATGGCGGGGCGATTCGTAGATCAAAGATTAATACTTGAAATGCTATCATACCATATCCCGGATAATATCCTACTTTATGTAAAAGAGCATCCGAATCAGGATTTGAGTCAGCGTGAATACGGTTTTTATCGAGATATAGCTAAGATTAAAACCGTACGAATTATTTCCCGCGAATTTAGTTCCAGAAATTTACTTTCGAACTGTGTTGCGGTCGCTACTGCCAGCGGAACGGTTGGCTGGGAAGCCATTTTTATGCATAAACCGGTATTATTATTCGGTCATACTTTTTTTCAATATGCTCCCGGAGTATTTAAGATTAGCTCTAGCGAAGATTGTCGTAAAGCTATCGAACGCTTATTTTCAACGAATTCTGAATTTGCCTCGGAGAAGGATCTATTAAGTTTCTTAAAAGTTATAGATGATTCTATCGTTCGCGGAAACATAGATATCGAATATCGAAAAGAAAGCAAGGTGAGCTACGAGAATGATATCGCCGCTTTGAGCACTTCCCTTTCGCGGAAAATTCGGAATCATCTGCAAGAGGGAAGTACTCGGAGAGAAAGTTATTGAAAATTCTCTTTTTTGCCCCGCACTCCGCGATATGGGTGCATTCGTTTCCTGAAGCTTTGATTGCAGAATCATTGCAAAAACTTGGGAATGAAATCGTTTATATTACGTGCGATTCGCTTTACAATGAATATTGTACGGTTATGAGTTCATTAGGAATGGATCAGGAGTCAAGTTTGGATTCCAAATCTTCCGCATGCGATAGTTGTTATGCACGTCGGAAACTATTATATACGCGATTCAAATTTCGAGAAATCGAGATCGGAAAAAAGATTACAGCTGAAGAAAAGGATTTTGTTACGGCGCTTTCTAAAAGCGATTTCCCTGAATTGCTCGATTACACCCGAGACGGTATTCCTGTCGGACGAATTTCGCTATATGAACTCCTTTTGCAGACTAAAAAGGGAAATTTATCTTTTTCTCCTGAAGAGAAGGGTTTTTATCGAATTGCTTTTCGGAACGCTTTACATACTCATATTGCCGCAGAAAGAATTTTACTAGAGGAACAACCCGACATCCTGTTCGTATATAACTCTCTCTATGTTGTTAATCATTCGTTCGCTAAGGTGGCTAAAGAGAAAGGCATCCCGTTTTATTTTCTCCATGCGGGTGAAAATATTTCCGATCGACTATCGCGAATGATCATTTACAACGGATATACTTTCGAATATAGGAAAGAATTAGTAAAATATTGGCCACACTATCGAGATAAGCCAATTGGCCCAGAGGCCGTATCGAATGTCGGAAATCACTTCTTCGAATTGCTCCGCGGAAATCATTTTCTAGTATATTCGTCAAACTTAAAAGAAAGCGTGAGTATCAGAAAGACATTTGATATTCCGGAAGGACGCAAAATTGTTTCGGCAACGATGAGCAGTAACGACGAACGATTTGCGTCGGCGTGCGTCGGGGTTACGATAAAGGATGCTAACCGTATATTTGCCAATCAAGCCGAATGGATTCGCGCAACAATCGAGTATTTTAAGGTAAGGCGCGATCATTATCTAATTATCCGAGTTCATCCTAGGGAATTCCCAAACAGGAGAGATTCGGTTAAATCTGAACATGCAGGAGAATTAGAGAAACTTCTTCAGGATCTTCCGGAAAACGTAAAAATAAATTGGCCGGAAGATAATATATCATTATACGATCTAGCGAAAGAAACCGACGCCTTTTTGAATGCTTGGTCGAGTGTCGGCGAAGAGATGACATTATTAGGAATTCCGGTTTTATTGTATTCTCCCGATTTGATTTTATATCCGGCGGATTTAAATATAACTTGCGTTGATAAAGAAGATTACTTTGAGCAGCTCGATGAGGCCCTTAAACAAGGATGGAACGGCGAAAGAATAATTAAGGCATTTCGCTGGTACGAAATGAAATTTACGGCAGGTACATTTAAAGTTTCGAATTTTTTCCATTATCGAGAATCAGCATCTTACGCTTTCTCTAAACTGCCGCTTTGGAAAAGCAAATTACAAACTGCTTGGTTGCTATTTGCGTCGAAATTTTCTTCGCATTTAAAAAGTTTACTATTATTGAAGAGATCCTTTCCGATGGAATTTTTTGATCTAAGTTACGAGCCGAACATGGTCGAAAGTAGCCCGTTAGAACTGATGTTGGCGAAATCTTTTAAGAGTAAACTCGAGCTTTCTTTAACAGAGAAAACTATTTCCGCTGCTCAAGAAAAAAAAAATATAAAGAGAGAAATGAAGCGAATCTTCGAAGTCCTTTTTTCCGATGAATTAAAATCTAAATCTGGTTCGAATAAAAATCTTTATAGGAATATGGGTTCTTGGTTGTCTAAATAGCAGATTACATACCGTTATTTAATTTAGCCTCTCCGTGATATTTTGAATATTTTTAATTTCTCCAATGTTGTTGCGATTAGCTACCTTTGAATTTCCCAGCGCTTATAATTGTCGATTAATCTCGAGATTAAAATATCTTTTCGGGAAAGCTCGGAATTTCGAAGCGGGATGTCGAAAACCATGAAGAAGATGTTTTACGTTCAAACGATTGGGAAGTATACCGACCTGAATTTCTTCTTATCGAAGTGCTGGATTTTGTTCCAAATAATCCGGATAAGAGTTCAATTCATAATTTTTTGCTTGAAAAGCGATATACGCTAGTGGCTTATACCGGGCGAACGCTCTTTTATAAAGCAAAGTAAGTTTAATTAACCGTCGTTATTTCGATAGTTTAAGGGCTATAAGTTGAATAACAGTAAAGCGCCTATTGCACTTTTTGCTTACCGTCGAGTCGCTCATACTCGTAGAACGATCGAAGCTCTATTGCAAAATCCTGATGCAAAGGATTCACATCTAATATTATTTTGCGACGGCCCAAAAGGTGATGATGACCTCGAATCGGTAGTGGCATTGCGAAATTTTGCAAATACTGTTTCCGGCTTTAAATCGGTTAAAACAATTTTCCGGGAACACAATTTAGGGTTAGCGAAGTCGATCTTAACCGGGGTGACCGAGGTGTTAGAGAATTATAATTCTATTATCGTCCTGGAAGACGATATAGTAACACATCCTCAATTTTTAGAATATATGAATTTTTATCTGACTACTTTCGAGAATGATGAAAGGGTAGGATGTATTCATGGATATGTTTACCCCGTTTTAGGACTTCCGGAATTCTTTTTTTTAAAAGGAGCCGATTGCTGGGGTTGGGCAAGCTGGAAGCGAGTTTGGAAAAAATTCAATCAGGACGGTTCCGAACTTCTACAGCAATTGCAAGTTAAGAAGTTAGAGTCCGATTTTGATTTTTTCAACTCTTTCCCATATACTCAAATGTTAAGAGACCAGATAGCCGGAAGGAACGATTCTTGGGCAATTCGATGGTATGCGGATTGTTTTTTAAAAGGTCTGCTTTGCCTATATCCGGGACGTTCTCTCGTTCAGAATATCGGTTTGGATTTGTCAGGGACTCACTCAGGGTTAGACCCTTCACTCTCACCCGAGTTTTCCATAGATAAAATGAAATTCGATGATAGGCTTCCGATCACAGAATCCATAATGGCTAAGAAGAAAATTTCTCGCTTTTTTAGGATGAAACAAACGAGCGTTGCTAAGATCAAACGGCTACTTCGACGAATCGTTTCATATATTTTAAAATAGGATTCGCGAACTTGAAGCGTTTTGTTGGTAAAGTTTTGAGGCGTCTTTCTCGCTATTTCTTGGAAGAGAAGAAAGAGCATGAATGGTTTTATGGCGATTTCCGATCATGGACAGATGCGCTGGCCGAATGCGAAGGATACGATTCTCCGAATATTTTAGATCAGGTAAAGAAATCGCTTCTAAAGGTTAAATCCGGAGAGGCGGTGTATGAGAGAGATTCTGTCTTATTTGATAGAGTAGAATATTCATTCCCTCTCCTGACTGGCCTTCTCTATGCCGCGGTTTCTGAATCGGGAAGGCTAAGTGTTTTGGATTTTGGCGGTTCTTTAGGTAGCTCCTATTTTCAAAATCGAACTTTCTTGGACACGTTAAGTTCCTTTAGATGGTCTATCGTTGAACAAAAGCATTTTGTAGAAGAGGGAATAGAAAATTTTCAGGATGTTAGTTTAAATTTCTATTATACAGCTTCTGAATGCGTTTTAAAGGAAAGGCCGAATGTGCTTCTTCTTTCGAGTGCACTGCCTTATCTATCGGCCCCTTATGAAATACTTGAAAATTTAATGTCTTTCGGAATATCCTATATTATTGTAGATCGGACCCCTTTTTTTCTCGATGAGAAGCCGGATCGAATATTAGTAGAAAGTGTTCCCCCGGAAATTTACGACGCACGATACCCGATTTGGTTTTTTAACGAAAGAAAGTTTTTGGAATTTATGGACGCCAAATACATGCTAAAAGAGGAATTCTTGGCGATGGATCCTCTCGGGATCAAAGGTGAAAATACGAAGTATAAAGCATTTATATTCGTTAAACGATGATTGTGCTTTTGGTCAAAACCTTCGGTTCCGAAAATATCGAAGATTGGAATATGGTTCAGTTTTTGCTCGATGAAATAACATCAGCGCACTATGAAATAAGGAACTATCGATTTTATGCATGAATCAATAATCGTTAGTAATTCGGGTTACATTTTTTTAAAAAATAAAACCGGAGGATCGGTCGGGAACTTGGTAGTTTTGGAGGGGGAGCGTGATATTCCGTTTCCGATCAAAAGAGTCTATTATATAACTAAAATCGAAAGTTCGACGAATATTCGAGGAAAACACGCACATAGAAGTCTTGAGCAAGTAATATTTTGCGTTAACGGAAGTTTCACTTTAGAGCTGGATGACGGAAGAAAACGACAGAATATTGTCATGAATAAGGAGAACATAGGCGTAAGATTAGGGCCTATGCTTTGGCATACTATGCGGGATTTTTCCGTCGATTGTGTGATATTGGTGATTGCCTCGGATTATTATTCAGAAGCAGACTATATTAGAGATTATGACGAGTTTATTCGCCTTTTGGAATCTTCAATTTGATCGAGTATGAAAATTTAAAGGCAGTTAACGAGGCTTTTTTTAATCAGTTTGAAGAAGAGGCCATCAAAGTAATTCGGGGCGGTTGGTATATTCTCGGAGAGTCGGTGGATAATTTTGAGAAGGAATTTGCCGCATGGAATGGCAATCGTTTTTGCATAGGGACGGCGAACGGGCTGGATGCGCTAGTTTTATCGTTAGACGCTTTAAACCTTCCGAAAGGTTCTGAAATTATTGTTCCTGCAAACACATATATAGCGACGATCATAGCGATAATCAGAACCGGGCATCGGCCAGTCCTAGTTGAGCCTGATCCCGGAACTTTAAATATCGATGTGAATCGAATAGCGGCAAAAATCACTTCCAATACTAAAGCGATTCAAGTAGTGCATATGTACGGTCGGATCTGCGACATGAGCGCAATTATGAAAATTGCCGAAGATTTCGGTTTGTTTGTCCTAGAAGATTGCGCCCAATCGCATGGAGCTAGCTTCAATGGAAAGAAATGCGGAACATTCGGTATCCTGAATTCCTTCAGCTTCTATCCAACGAAAAATTTAGGAGCTCTCGGCGACGCAGGAGCAATTGTAACCGATAACCAGGATTTTGCGGAAAAAATAAGGGAGCTCCGAAATTACGGCTCAAAACGTAAATATCATAACGATACTATCGGCTACAATTCACGATTGGATGAAATACAGGCGGCTTTTTTAAGGATCAAACTTGCGAAGCTTGATAGTATAAATTTTAAAAAGAGAGAGCTTGCGTCGATTTACCGTCGCGAGCTGAGAAACGCTAATATCAGTATCTCGAAATATTGTTCTGATCAGGAGAATGTTTATCACATATTTCCCGTTTTTTGTAAGGACAGAGACGACTTACGTAAATATTTATTAAATTTGGGAATTAAAACGGAGGTGCATTATCCGATAGCCCCGCATAATCAAGTTGCGATGAAACATGCTGCCGCTCTCGGTTTATGGGAACCTGAATTATCCGGATATCCGGTAAGCGAACAAATACATCTTCAGGAAATTAGTTTGCCCATTTCTTACGCTACATCTGCGCAGGAAGTCCAGTCGGTTGCGGATGCTTTAAATAGCTATCGCCAATTCAAATAGACGTTGATCTCATTGTTTATTCAAAAAAATAATAAAATGGTATTTTAATATGGAAAAAGCGGCTAAAATTTATATCGCTGGAATTTACGGAATGGTTGGCTCCGCCATTGCAAGGGCATTGGTTGCTAAAGGATACCAAAATGTTATAGGCCATTCGTCCGAGGAGTTGAACTTAATTCGTCAAGCCGACGTGGAAACGTTCTTCAAGGCAGAACGACCGGATTATGTTTTTCTCGTCGCGGCGAAGGTAGGAGGAATTTATGCGAATAACACTTACCCTGCCGATTTTATTTATAACAATCTTCAAATTCAAAACAATATCTTTCACAGTTCCTACGTATACCGAGCGAAGAAATTATTTTTCCTAGGTTCGTCATGTATTTATCCTAAATTCGCGGAGCAGCCTATTAGAGAAGATTCGTTGTTAACCGGTGCGTTAGAGCCGACAAATGAAGCATATGCAATCGCTAAGATAGCCGGAGTAAAAATGTGCGAGTTTTATAATAAACAATATCATACACATTTTATCTCGGCAATGCCAACGAACTTGTACGGTAAAGGGGATAATTATAATGCAATGAACTCGCACGTAATCCCCGCATTGATTAGAAGATTTCACGAGGCGAAAGAAGCTAATTTGCCCGAAGTTATTATGTGGGGAACCGGGACGCCTTTAAGAGAATTTTTGCATGTGGATGATTTGGCCGATGCGTGTGTTTTTTTAATGGATAATTATTTGGATGATAAAACAATAAATATAGGTAGTGGCCAGGAAGTATCCATCGCAGACCTAGCTAATATCGTCAAATCCGCTGTCGGATATAAAGGAAAAATTGTTTTGGATTCGACGAAACCGGATGGAACCCCGCGTAAATTATTGGATTCTTCTAGATTGATGTCTATGGGATGGGCCCCCAAAACTAAGTTGTCCGACGGTATATTGGCTACTTATGAAGATTTTCTTTCCGGCAATGTAAGGATGTGAAAATTCTCGATTCATGTTAAATTTTTGCACACTCTTTAATTCTAAATATTTTTCGAGAGGTATCGTACTTCTTAAATCCTTAGAGAAATTTTGTCTGACTCCGTATCACGTTTATGTGATAGCTTTCGACTTCGAAACTTTTAACGCTTTAAAGAAACTGAATCTTCCAAATGTCACTGCCATAACTTTGGAGGAATTCGAAGATAAGGAATTGCTGGAGATCAAGAAGAGTCGTACGATCCAAGAATACTGCTGGACGTGCACTCCATCTACTATCGCCTATTGTATCCATACATTTAACCTGGATCAATGCACTTACATTGACGCAGATTTGATGTTTCTTTCAGATCCGAAAGTTCTTCTGGATGAAATGGGCGAAAGTTCGATACTTTTGACCGAACACAGATATACTCCGAAATATGATCAGTCCTCGATAAGCGGCATATATTGCGTACAGTTTATATCCTTCAAAAACGATGTAAGAGGCATGAAAGCGCTCCAATGGTGGCGGCAAAAGTGCATAGAATGGTGTTATGCAACGATCGAGAATGGAAAATTTGGCGATCAGAAATACCTGGACGATTGGTATGACAGATTTGAAGGCGTTCACGTATTAAATAATTTGGGAGCTGGAATCGCTTCCTGGAACGTACAACAGTATTGCTTTTATATTAAAGATAATTCAGTTTTTGGAATAGATTTAAAATCGAAGACGGAATTCCATGTTATATTTTATCATTTTCACGATTTTAAAATTCTAAGCGACGGCTGGTGGGGACACACCGGTGGATATGAAATCTTCGACGGAGCATATAAATGCTTTTATGAAAATTATTTAATTCAATTACTTGAGTATAAAGATCTTTACGCAGGCGTGGAAACCGACGAGGTGAAGTTACCGGATAATCTAAGCACTTATTTCCCGAAACCATCGGCAGCTTTATTAGGAAGGCTATCGGATCGAGACGATATTCTTTATGCTTTATCCATATTGGCGGGTAAAGCATCGTCGTTTGACGATGCTGAAGCGTTACACTTTCTGATCAGAAATAATTTTAGACTAACGTATTCCGATAATGTCTTATCTGAATTAAATTCCTTGATTGACGGCAAACAAGTCGGATTTCAAAAACGAATTCAATCAACATTTTTTCCAGCTAAAGAAAACGTTACCTACTGGGATAGAGGAATCAACGTAGGGCCGCTAGATTTAGAAAATAATTTCTTTGAAATTGATTTTGATTTAGGGAGATTTTCCTCGCGCGATACTCATATTTCTTGGACCCCAATTAATTTTGGATACCTTTCGGTTCGGCTGGAAAGTATTAAGTTTGAATCGACGGGTAACATAAACTCTGAGGTTAGGGTTGATCCCAAGAATATCCGTCACAATGGAATAAGCCAAAGAGGAGGATGGGTTGAATTTATTCGTCTAAATCCGGCGTTCTTGAATATACCGATTCCCGCCGGAGCAGGAAAGATGCGTCTACTCGGTGAATGGAAGCTGCATCGACCGGAGGAATTAGGGAATCGAATTTTTCAAATAATTCGAAGGAGTCCGTTCTATTGGCTGCAATACATGTTTATCAATCCAAGAAGATTTCTAAGGAACATTGTTGGTCGTATTCGCCGATTTAACGATTAAATGGCTGTCATTCCTTGATATTGAAATAAGTCCTCACTTCTGATCGTTGCAGCCGGTCCATTAACTGTTAGCTTGTTCAAGGATATTAATTGCTGTGTGATCGGCTCAATTGGTGATGCACACTAAGCGCATTTTAGCACTGTAAATGAATACCTCGGTTTTTTTAAACAAGGAGCATTCCTTAAGCGTCAGGGAATCGGGATCTTAAATGCTGAAATTTTCGAGACGCCATACTATTTGAACTTTTTTACTAATGCGATCAGCTAGAGATCTGAGAACGTTCAGATCTTGAAAAGTGATTTCAATGACTATTATTACGACTGTCACCCCATCATTCAATCAAGATAAGTACATAGAGAGAACTATACGTTCCGTTTTATCTCAGGAAGGTGAATTTTATCTCGATTATATCATCATGGACGGCGGTTCTACAGACTCGTCCGTTGCAATCATAAAGAAAATCGAAGCGATCATACTATCGGGACAGATTGTCGCAAACATTGACGGTTTGAATTATTATCTTCCGCGAAAAGATAACGAATTATCCGTAGGTTGCTTGGGTTTAAGCTATAGGTGGTTTAGCGAAAAGGATAAGGGGCAAGCTAACGCAATTAATAAAGGATGGAGATTGGCGAACGGTAAAATTCTTTCTTGGCTGAATTCGGATGACATATATGTTTCCGGCGCATTAGCGACAGCAGTATCTGCCTTTAGCGATTCTAATATTCATTTCTTATACGGAGGAAGTCTTCATATAACCGCCGACGATTTGGTCATTGAACCTTACCCTTCGGAGCCTTACGATCGGGAACGGTTATTCGATTATTGTTATATTTCGCAACCTTCCGTTTTTATCAGGAAGGAGGTTTTTGACCAAGCAGGGGAAATCAACGAAAAGCTCGCTTACTGTATGGATTATGAATATTGGCTCAGGATTTCAATGCTATATCCTTTGAATTTTATTTCGAGAATCCTTGCTTGTACAAGAATTCATGGTGAAACGAAAACCAGTTTTAGGCTGAAAGTCCATTCTGAGATATTGGCGATGCAAAATAGCCTCCTCGGAGTCGTTTCGGAGCATTGGTTATATCACTATGTGGGAATTTGGATTAAAGAAAATATCAAAAATTCCATTATAAAAAGAAAATTCGTTTATCGTTCAATATTCGTTCTAGTTTTTCTATTACTTGATTTTAGATTTAATTACGGTCGTATTTCTATAAATAGGTTTTCAACCATCGTCCGAGGGGGATCTCGGTGAAGGAATACTTTATGCATACGCAAAAAATACCTTATGGATGCGAGTTGATCTCCGTTTTGGAAACCGAGAATTCGTTCATAACCAGAATTGTATGTCATAATACGTGGAGCGGAAAGAACATTACATATTCAAATCCGGTAGGGCTAAGAATATCTATATCTTCCTCTATGATTCGAGTTTCTCGAACCGAATTCGAGCGATATGAAAGTAATATTTGATATATCAGTATTAGGTTGGGCACAGAAGGACAATAAAGCCAGAACCGGCGTTTTCCGAGTTATAGAGAATTTATTAACTCAGTTGCTTCAGGATCGAAATATCGAACTATTCCTTTGTTCGATTGATGGAAATTTTGAAAATTGCATTTGTTATTTAAGGGAAAATGAATATGACGATTCTCGTTTCATTTATCCAGGCAAAAAGAGTCGAATTTCCCTTTTCTATAAAGTTATATACAGTAAGTATTTCAGAGAAGAATGGTGGAGCAATCGGCCCCTTCTTTATCCGTTATTTTTTTTATTTGCATTCATCGATAGGATTTTCTTTCTAAAAAAAATGAGGAGAGCCGTTCCGAAGCAATATTTGAATTCTCATTTTATTTTTCATTCTCCTTTTTTGCCTATTCCCGAATATATCAGGTTGTCTAATATCCTCAAAGTCATTACGATTTACGATCTAATTCCGATACTATATCCGAAATATTTCGTTAATTCAGAATTTCATTTAATTCATAGGATTATCGGATCGATCGATCGTAAAACGAACGTGATAGCCATTTCAGAATCTACGAAGTTCGACCTTTGTAAATACAGACCCGATATTAATCCTGCTCAAGTTTTCGTAACTTATCTTGCCGCTTCGGAATCTTTTTATAAGGTATCCGATACGGACGCGATCGAGAAGGTAAAAACGAAATATGGAATACGATCCGAAAAATACATATTAAGTCTCTGTACTATAGAACCTCGTAAGAATTTGGAAGTCATTATTAAGGCGTTTGCGAAGCTGGTAATTTCGAGCAATGTTCCGGATACAAATTTAGTTTTAGTCGGAACGAAAGGCTGGAATTATGATTCGATTTTTGATGAAATTGCACTTTCTTCCGAGGCGAAGGAGAGAATTGTCGTAACAGGTTATGCAGCGGATTCTGATTTGGCCCAATTGTATAGTGGAGCTAGCTGTTTCGTTTATATGTCCTTTTATGAAGGTTTTGGATTGCCTCCATTGGAAGCAATGAAATGCGGAGTTCCAGTGATAGCATCAAATTCCTCATCAATTCCCGAAGTTATCGGAGACGCGGGCATTCTGTTGGAACCGACGGATGAAGAAGGCCTCGCACGAAATATATTGAATGTTTTAACGGATAGAACTTTGAGAGAAGACTTGAGCAAGAAGGCGATCGCTCAGGCTAGAAAATTCGATTGGAGAAGTTGCGAGAGCCGAACAGTGCAGGCTTATTCGAATAGTAGAATGTCCGAGACTGCTGAGATATTTTGAATTAGAATGAAAAAAATTTTAGTAACCGGTGGCGCAGGTTTCATCGGATCCAATTTGGTAGGTAATATATTGAAGAATACGGCCGATTACGAGGTCGTAGTATTGGATAAGTTGTCATACTCGGGTAATCTGAACAATTTATCGGATTGGTTTTCGAATAAGAGATTTTCCTTTAAAAAAATCGATATTTCTAATATTGCCGAGGTCGAGTCTTTTTTCGCTGGGAACGATTTCGACGCGATTATTCATCTAGCTGCGGAAAGCCATGTCGATCGGTCAATCGCATTTCCCGGTGATTTTATAAATACGAACATCGTAGGAACATTTAACTTACTCGAATCGGTTAAAAGAAAAATTATAGCGAGTAAAAGAAAAATACGATTTCTTCACGTCTCGACCGACGAAGTCTTCGGTTCCTTGTCCGAATCGGATCCTTCATTTACCGAAAATTCATGTTATAAGCCCAATTCTCCTTATTCCGCTTCCAAAGCGGCGTCCGATCATTTGGTGAGATCCTATTTTCATACCTATCATTTGGATGTGATTACGACCAACTGTTCGAATAATTTTGGCCCCTTTCAATTTCCTGAAAAACTAATTCCTGTCACGATTATAAATTGTTTGCAATGGAAACAAATACCTGTCTACGGGAACGGAAGTAATATCCGTGATTGGCTATATGTCGAAGACCATTGCAATGCTCTTCGTTTAGTATTAGAAAAGGGAAGAATAGGGGAAAGTTATAATATTGGTAGTCGGAATGAATGTAGAAATCTAGATATCGTAACTTCGATTTGTGAAATAATGGATCGACTAGCTCCTCAACAAATTTCCTATAAATCACTAATTCATTTTGTGGAGGATCGACCGGGTCACGATTATCGTTATTCGATTAATCCCGATAAAATTGAAACGGAATTGGATTGGAGACCTGAGTTCACATTCGATGCCGCTCTAGAGGAAACGATCAAATGGTACATAGCGAATGACGTGTGGTGGAAAGATATACTTACCGGAAAGACCGATAATAAGTTGGAATTTTTAGAAAGGAAAGATCGTTTAACATGAGAAAAGGGATAATATTAGCCGGCGGTTCCGGTACCCGTTTATATCCGGTTACTCGAGTCGTTTCTAAGCAGCTTTTACCGATCTATGATAAACCGATGATTTACTATCCGTTGGCAACCTTAATGCTTGCAGGTATTCGGGAAATATTACTTATAACTAATCCGGAATCGATACACTTATTTAAAACCCTCTTAGGAGACGGAACCCACTTGGGCATCCAAATCGATTATGCAGTGCAACCGAATCCAAACGGCATTGCCGAGGCTTTCATCATCGGGGAAAAATTTATCGAAGGAAGTCCTTCCGTTCTGATTTTAGGAGATAATATTCATTTCGGAAATGCGCTGTCGGAAATGCTGGAGAGGGCCGATTTAAAGACGGATCTATGCACGATTTTTGCTTACCCCGTACATGATCCGGAAAGATACGGAGTGGTTGAATTTAGCAGCGATAGAAGAGCCATTTCTATCGAAGAAAAGCCTGCGGCTCCTAAGTCGAATTTTGCAGTAACCGGACTTTATTTTTATGATAGTAGCGTCGTAGAAATAGCAAAATCTCTAAATCCGTCCTTTCGCGGCGAACTAGAGATTACGGACATTAATAAAGTCTATTTAGCGAATAACAATTTATCCGTCGAAGTTATGGGAAGAGGATTTGCTTGGTTAGACACCGGAACTCCGGAATCTTTGCTCGATGCGTCCGTATTCATCGGTACGATTGAAAAACGACAGGGTCTAAAAGTAGCGTGCTTGGAAGAGATTGCATATCGCAAGGGCTTCATTACTCATTCGGAAATGGAAAAAATAATCGGAAGCTTGAAAGGGAATTCATACGGTCAGTACTTACAAAGAATAATTACCGAGAATATTTTCTAAGGAGATAATCTCAATTTTTACGTGCTTTGTAGTAATTTGAAGATGGATTCTTCGTCGGTATAATCGGATGGGGAGATTTTGTCGTATCCGAGTATCTTTTATCATTAAGATACATATCTAGAAATAACCGAATACTTTCGGAGAATGAAGAAAAGTCTTTTCATCGACTTTTTAAAAAATAAACTCGAATCACCGATGCGCTATGTCCATTCGGAATACTTTAGCCGTTAATATATTATGAAATGATGAAAGTCCTTTTTGATCATCAGATTTTTTCTCTTCAAAGGTACGGGGGGATTTCTAGATATTTCAGTAATTTGATACAAGGATTTCGAACAGATTCGTCTTTCGGAATAGAAGCTGAATTAAGTCTCGAATTCAGTTCCAATGAATATGTCCGTGAAGTTTGGAATCCTCAATTCTATAATCGTCTTTTCCCTCACGACTTTAAAATTCCCGGCAAACGACGTTTGCTTCGTTATGTAAATCTTCCTTTTTCGCTAGCGAGCCTAATTTCTAACGAATTTGACGTATTTCATCCTACCTATTACTTCCCGTACTTTTTGCCTTTTTTAAAGGATAAACCTTTTGTTCTAACGGTTTATGATTTAATTCATGAAAAATATCCGAACGATTTTAAGAACGACCGGACTACCTACTATAAACCTACATTAATCGAAAAGGCCGCACGCATTATCGCTATTTCTGAATGTACTAAAAGAGATCTACTGAAGACATATAAAATCCCGGAGGAGAAAATCGAAACAGTATTATTGTCTATCGATCCTGCAGTGAAATTTTTAAGGCAGGAACGCGTCTCTTTGCCGGAAGGAAAATGTATCTTATTCGTCGGCGGTAGGGGGACATATAAAAATTTTCAGTTCCTTTTGGAGTATCTTCCAATCTTCCTAAAGGAAAACCCTGACAGTTTCCTATTTTGTGCAGGGGGAGGAGGATTTAATCGGATTGAGATAGAGAAAATTCGGAAAGCGAATATGGAAACGAGAATTATTCAAATGGATGTGGATGACGCGCAGCTTCGGTATTTATATCAAAATGCATACGTTTTTATTTTTCCGTCGCTATACGAGGGTTTCGGATTACCGGTTCTTGAATCGATGGCAAATGGTTGCGTGCCACTCTTGGCGAACCGTAGTAGTTTGCCTGAGGTAGGAGGGGACGCCGCTTTCTACTTTGACCCGGAATCGGGCGCTTCCTTTCTCGAATCTCTTGAGGAGGCGTGGAAGGACGGTCCAAAGCGTACCAGGATTTTACGATTGGCTACCTCGCGAATCTTGGACTTTTCTTTGAAAAAAATGGCTACCGGAACTGCAAACGTTTATCGAGCAGTTGCATTCGACAAAACATATTAAAGTTGGATGAGATTATCTATCCAGTGCGCTATTGGGAAGAAATGATTTGCGATTAAGTAGAATTATCAACAAGGGGAAATTTCTTCTATTCTTGCGAGTTCTGCTAAGTTCGCCCGCAATTCTTTTATTGTATGTTCGATTACTTTGGCTGAGTATTCGGTTAAAGAAGCGCGTCGTAGTTTATACCGGAACTTATGGGCAGCTAGGTAATCGATTGATCCTGTTTTTACATTTTATTCAATTCTGTAAAAAGTATGATTGCGTTTTTATTTGTCCTTCCTTCGGCGAATACGCCCATTTTTTTAAGCAATTCGATGCGAATTTTGTCCCGAGTTACCCGGCGCATTTGAAGAATTGGTCTCTTCTCAAGTCGAAAAACTGGAAGCGATATCCTTTTTATCTGAAAGTGATTTCTGCCTTACAATTGAAGATTCGTCTGTTCCCGTTTACTATCGCCGAGAATTTGCATTTTTTTGAATATTCTGATGCAGCTGATTCGGAATCCAATGTGAAGAATTTCTGCGGCAAAACGTTTTATCTTGACTCGGATTCTTTTTTGAAGAAGGCGTTTAAATCGAAAATTTTGCTGATGTCCGGCTGGCGTTATCGTATCGGCGGATTCGATACTAGCCGTCAAATGCATGAAGACGTATTAACATTTCTCGCTTTTAAGGACGAAGCGATTGATAAAGTTGTTAATAGAATTAAAATTCTTCGGAGTCAGTTTGATAAGATTGTCGCGGTCCATCATAGGAGAAAAGATTATCGGGAATGGTTAAATGGAAAATTCTTTTTCGAAATTGACGATATTAAACGGAAAATGGCCGAAGTAAGTGAAGTATTGAAAGAAGCAGGATTTCAGAAAATTCTATTTATTATTTTTTCCGATGAAAAAGATGCGGAGTATTCAATTCCTTCCGTAAATGTTCAAATGTCGGACGGAACTACGGCTGAAGACTTATATTTCATGTCACGATGCGACTTTATTATCGGACCCCCGAGCACGTTTTCAGGTTGGGCTTCTTTTTCCGGAAGAGTGCCGATTTTCCATATATTTTCATTACGCGAGAAAATTCGCCTAGAATCCTTTACTATAATCGAGACTTGGAATGGGGTCGAAGTCCCTCTACTTTCGGGTGAGAAATTTATTCTTTAACCGTAATTTTTGCATGGGAACCGGCGATGCATCCATTAATCGATCGAACTTCTAATTTAATGCGCTAATCGTTTAACCGGTAATCAGGATATATATTGATAGAGGAATTTTATGATGCCTAAAAGTAATAAGATTGGTTCCCATTTTAATGCATGAAATTCAGAGATTCGTCGCTCCGATTTTAAAAGGATCTGAATATCTTTTTTTTGGGACTTCTTCCGGAGTCGGCAATGTTTCTTACTCTCCAGAAAATGATAATTCGACATTAATTCTCTCTGCGAAGGAATCTCTGTCGTTCGCTTCCTATTTTAACGCGATTTTTCCTCGGCATTTGATTAAAATTTACGGACCCGGGAAATACTGTTTTGAATGTTTAATCGAAGGCGACGGGAATATAAGCATTGAATTTTGTTTTCGAGATGGCCGCAAGTCCACCTTCTTTACGAAAGATATAAACAATTCGGACGGTTCACTTTTAATAACAGTCGAATTGGAAATTAATTCTGAATCGCCGGATATGATTTATCCGAAACTGAAAGCCGGGAGTAATTTAAAATTTTCCAACGGAAATCTGAAGAAAACTTCAGCGGCTCGGAGATCAGGCAGATTAGCAGTTTGTATTTGCACCTATAAGCGCGAAGAATTTTTGTTCAGTAATCTAAAAACTTGGCTCGAAGATTCTGTCGTTGCAAAAAGACTTGCGATTTTTATTTCTGATAACGCCGGAACGATTCCATCTTCCCAAATGCCGACAGATTTGGAGAGCTATCTTTTTTCTAATCCAAATTACGGCGGTTCAGGAGGCTTTGCCCGAGCCTATCTTGAAGCAAAAGATAAAGGAAATTTCGATTATTTCGCATTTTGCGACGACGATGCAATCATTCATCCGGAATCTTTTTTTAGATTGATTTCGATACTTGATTCATCGATAGAACCGGATAAATTATTGCTTTCCGGCGCTATGTTCGATTTGAAGCGACCAAGGGAAGTTGTCGAAGCCGGAGCTAAATTTTACGTCGAGGATTCTCGGATTAATTCCTATTATGCAGGAATCGATTTGAGTCGACCGGAAAATTTGCAATCGTATGCAATGGCCGATACTCGAAATGTAAAGAATTATTCGGGCTTTTTTTTTACCGGGTTCGGTACGAAGAAAGATGAAACGACGGCATTATATCCGCCTTTCTTTATTAGGGGCGATGATATAGCATTCGGATTGGTTCGTTCACTTTCCGGATCGGAGGTCTTATCTTTTCCAGGGATGGCGGTTTGGCACGAACCATTTTATGCGAAAGTTAATCCATGGGTAGAATATTATAATTATAGAAATTACGGAATTTTGCATTTTGCCTTGAATAACGAAGGGCGGTGGTCATTAATCAAAGTTTATATCGTTCGTTTTTTCGGTTATCTATTTACATTCCAATATGAGACTCTGAAAGCCGCCATAGACGGGATAAGGGATATTTTGGGCGGTCCGAGCTTGCTATCTGGTTTGGACATGGAAGCGAAACACATCGAGGTAATGAAAAAATATGCTCCTGAAACTGTCGGAACTGGAAAGCCGTTATTAAGACGGAACGGAGTTATGCAAATTATATTTAATGCTGCATTGTTGCCGTTTTCTTTAATTAGCTTCAATTTGATTTCTTTCTCTTTTTTTCCCTCTCGCATGAATCGATCGCGGGGGGTTGCTAAAGCCGTTTTTAATTCTTCAGGGAGTTCCTTACTTTTTGATTTTGACGAACGACGTCCGGAAGTGTACGTGAGAACCAAAAGCGTTGCAAAAACTTTTCGTCTTGCGCTATCCGCTCTTCGTATAATATTTGAAATTGTTATTCATCATCGCCGTTTATCTTCGCTTTGGCGCGAGGAATTTAACGGATTCAGTTCCGAATCTTTTTGGAGACAAAAGCTTGCACCATTCAGGTGATCAAAACTCTCGCAAAATCCTCATCGTAGGCGCCGGTTTTTCCGGCGCCGTTGTCGCTCACGAACTATCGGAAAGTCTATCTCCCAGACCGCAGATAACCGTTTTAGACCAACGCTCCCATATTGCTGGGAATTGTAATACTCATCGCGATGCATCGACCGGCGTAATGCTCCATGAATACGGCCCTCATATTTTCCATACGGATGATTTGGATACTTGGGAATATGTGAACTCCTTCGTTCGCTTCAGACCTTTCGTGAATAGGGTAAAGGGTGTGCATCAAGGCGCCGTATATTCCTTGCCGGTGAATCTGCATACGATCAACCAACTTTTTGGAACTCAGTTAGGCCCCGCAGAGGCGAGAGAATTTTTAAAATCTCAGGCTGCGGTTAATATCGATGAGCCTGCAAATTTCGAGGAACAGGCTTTGAAATTTCTCGGTGAGAAAATATACAAAGCCTTCTTTTACGGTTATACTCGAAAGCAATGGGGTTGCGATCCTAAGGAACTCCCCGCGTCGATTTTGAAACGATTGCCGGTGCGATTTAATTACGACGATAATTACTATGCGGATCCGTACCAAGGTATCCCTGAAGAAGGATATACGGAGATTATCCGTAAGATGCTGGATCATCCTAATATACAGGTAACGTTGAATAGAAAGTTTTTACCTGAACGGGATTCGCTAGGCTTCGATCACATTTTCTATACCGGCCCGATTGATGAGTATTTTTCCTTTCGCCATGGTCGATTAGGATACCGGACCGTGACTTTTGAGCGTAATGAAGGAGAAGGCGATTTCCAAGGGAATGCGGTGTTAAACTATTGCGATGTTGACGTGCCTTGGACGCGAATTCATGAGCACAAGCATTTTGCTCCTTGGGAAGTGCATCAACGAACGGTTTGGTTCAAGGAATTTAGTAAGGAAACTTCGCCGAGCGATATTCCGTATTATCCGAAAAGATTAAACGAAGATATGGAAAAATTCGCTAAATACGAAGCGGAGGCCGTGCAGCAAAAGAACGTGACTTTTTTAGGTAGATTAGCCACGTATCGATATATGGATATGCATCACGTAATTAAAGAGGCAAGGGCGATAGCAAAAGAATTTATCGGGAAGGCGGAATAATAGTTCGTTTAATGACCCATGTCGGTTGCGGAATCCTTTTTATTATCTAAATTCAGATATTCGGACCAAAAAGGGAATCTATAATAACGGTCCGCATTCTTTCTGATTTTAGTCGAAAGCTCGGGAAAAATTTTCCAAATTCGAAACGTTAAAGACAAACATTCAAGGCCCAGCTTAATCAAAGAATCTGTTCCCGGCTTCAATGCAAGGACGGACTTCTGGAGCAGTTGAGCCTCGCTCGATTCGGGGAGCTCGCCGGTTTGAAAATCGTATAAGGCTTTTCTTGTATACTCTAACGCGAGATGGTTTCTCGTAAACGTGTTCTTTATCAATCGATAAAGAGAGAACTTTAAAAGATCGGTTCGGTCATAATTTTCAAATCTAAGGACGCTTAAGAAAAGATAATTTCTGATTTGATAATAGTAATTCCATTTTCGCGTCTTCTTCGGAAAGGCTTCGTGCCAGGCTGCAATACCGTTTACTGTAAGAATTTTCGATTCATTCCGCAAAGAATATTCGACGTCGTCTCCCTTTAGAAAGAATGGGAGAGGGAAACCTAATTTTTTAACCGATTTTACCGGAAGGCAGCAAAACCACCAGCCCGCATATAATCCTTGAGTTTCATCTTCGATCTCGTTCCGAATTAGATTCTCGGTTATTCTAAGGTCAAGATTGCTTCCGTTGATTCTGGTCGATACTCCGTTCCACGAAGCGTTTCTTTCGTATTGAAGATAAGGTATTTCTAAATCGATCAACCCGCCTCCTATGAAATGCTCGGCGTAGTCTTCTTTGATCGCCGATATAAACGAATAAACGATTTCCAAAGATGTAATGGAGAATTTTATATCGTCGTCTAATAGGAGGATGTGACTGAACGAGGAATTCGAAAGAACTTCAATAATTCCTCGCGTAAATCCGCCTGCTCCCCCTAAATTCGGGTTAGGAATTACGCGTATGAAATCCGGAATATTCTCATTGTTAAGCGTTCGTCCGTTATCGATAACGTACGTTTGAATGCGGTTCCTCAGAAGAGAATTCCGATGCTCTAATATTCCGGATTTTAGGTTTTTCAGATTTTCCTTGATAAAATCTTCTCGCTTGAACGTACAAAATACGACCGCGAGTCGTGCTTCATTCTCGCCGAATCCGGAATGATAGCCTACTTCGTATATTTCGCAATTAGCCTTCTTAGCGATGATCTCGGGGTACAATAGATCGCAGTCTATGACGTTTAAATTAATCTTTTCGTTAAAATTCCCCTGACATTCTCGTTCTAAAAGAACATCATACACAATTCCTGCCTTCGCCAATTTCGCTCCGACAATTCGAACCGAAAATTCCCCTTTTCCTTCAACACGTATTTCCAGATCGGACACGGAGGTGTATTTCTTCCATTTTCTGACCGAAAATGAATTGAAATAAGTGCCGAAGCTAATTTGGGTCCCTTTCTCCAAGGATAAGCGATTATCGACAATCGATATCGGACCGCTACTTTTTAGATAAAGTTCGGATTCCTCCGTTTTGCCTTCTGATGAAAATCGGATTTCGTACAATCGCATGAGCGGAATTATATTCGATTAAAGTAATATTTCTTCAAGGCCACTAAGCCCCATACGCCGGTATAAAACGCCGCGGCTAACCAGCCCAATCGTTCTCGGTTTTTCAACATTCGGAAATGTGGGAGAATTACGTTTTTCTTATTGGATGTTAGGGCTCCCTTTCGTACGCGGTAGCTCGCGAGTATTTTAGGATTTCCGACGCTGTATGGAATCTTTTTGAGAATGTCCAGCCAAAGTGCGTAATCGTCCCTAAGGCTTTTTAAGCTTACGTCGAAATACATTTTTCCGAGAGTTTCGGCGTCGTAAATCGCCGTTAAGAGACCTACGCGATTGTATAACAGATTTTGCCAATAGGTGATCGGGCCGCCGGCGGCCATATACGGTTTCAAAATTTCCCGATTCGTTTCGTCTACAATTCTGTAGGAAGAAAATGAAAACGCCACATTCTCATCCTGCATTAATTTGATCTGTTCGCTTAGAAACTCGGAGTCCCAAAGATCATCCGAATCCAAGAAGGCGATGTAACGACCTTTAGCCACAAGAATTCCCTGATTACGACTATCCGCCGAACCTGAATTCCTTTCTTTGAAAATGGATTTGATTCTGGAATCCCGCTTCGAATAGGCCTGCATAATCTCTCGACTGGAATCTTTGGACTGATCGTCGACCATCAACAATTCCCAAGAAGTGTATTTCTGATTTAAGACGCTCTCTATACTGGCTGCAATAAACTTCTCGGCGTTATAAACCGGCATGATGATGGATACGAGTTGTGTCATTAGGATAGCTTCTGAATTGAAGTCATTTTTTTACGGAGAGTTCGTCGGACTACAATTTTTTATGCCGAAGAATTCAAAGAAAGATTAAGACATAGCGCGCACTAAAGATTGACAGAATATGAACTTGTTGTTGGAATTCCCGAACGTTCTACTCTATTATCTCGATTAAAATAACATGACCAATACGTTCATAAAGCTCCTTATTTCAGTCCTTCTTTCCTTCCTTCCTCCTCTATGTTCTCATTTCGGCTTGCTTCCGTATTCCGTCGGAGCGATGTTTTCTATACTACTACTCGCTGCGTGTTTTTGGATTTTTGAAGTGATTCCCGGGCATGCGACTTCCTTGCTTGTCATTTTTTTAGAAATTTTGCTCTTCTCTAATCCGGGAAAATGGGAATTTTTGAATTTAATTCGCCCGATTGGCGGAAAAAATCCCGCACCAAACGTATTCCTTGCCGCAATTGCCGACTCTGCAGTGATTCTCTTCCTGGGGAGTTTCGCTTTGGCTAAAGGATGCGTAAAAGTCGGAGTCGATCGATGGCTAGCGAATCGAATTCTTCCCGCTTTCGGTGATTCTCCCCGTTTCGTTTTAATGGGTTTAATGCTTGTTACTGCGGGTATCTCTCTGTGGATGAGTAACACGGCAACCGCTTCGTTAATGATCGCGTTAGTGTTTCCTTTGCTGCAGATTCTGCCGACGGATGAAAAGTTTCGGAAAGGAATTTTAATAGGAATTCCTTTCGCCGCAAATTTAGGTGGAATCGGTACGCCTATCGGATCTCCTCCTAATATAATAGCTTTTGCTAATTTAAAAAATCACGGTTTTGGTGATTCCATTTCTTTCGGATCCTGGATGCTGGTCGCGATTCCCTTACTCTTGATACTTTTATTTTTTGCATGGATTTGGATTTTAAAAGCGTTTCCTCCCAGCGTTGATTTGAAGCTTTCATTGCGATTCGTCGAAGAAAGCGATAAGGCATCAAAACGAAAATTGCATTTTGTGCTAGCTAGTTTCCTTTGTACCGTTTGCCTTTGGTTGTCCGAATCGTTTCATGGAATTCCTGCCGGAGTGGTGGCGATGCTTCCTTTGATCCTATTTACTTCGTTCGGAATTTTAGATTCGAGCGATATTCGTTCTCTAGAGTGGGATGTACTGATTCTCGTAGCGGGAGGCATAGCGCTAGGTACGGGGATCGAAAAGAGTGGAGCGGGAGAATGGTTCGGCTCGTTGATCGGCTCGAAGGCAGGCCCTGGAGAAAGTCTTTGGGTTCTCGCGCTCTTCTTTTCCGTCGGATTGTTTCTTTCAACGTTCTTATCCAATACGGCGACCGCGAATTTGCTCGTTCCCTTAGCCTTACCTGTCGCAGCTCTACTTCTTCCGGGTGACGAAGCCTACGTGATTCAATTAGTGTTGGGCACCGCATTAGGAGCTTCTCTCGCGATGTCCTTACCTGTTTCTACTCCTCCGAATGCCGTCGCGTACGCGGTAGGAGGATTTGAGATAAAGGACATGGCGAAAATCGGAATAAGAATCGGATTATTAGGATTGGCTTTGGTTCTCTTAGGATTTTTTGTCTTCGGTTAACGAATAAGAATGAAAGTTTTGCTTACCGGATCGAACGGATTTGTGGGAAGTCGTCTTGTACCGCTTTTAAAATCCCAGGGTATTCAAATAGTCGTTGCATCCTCGAATCGCTTAGCGACCGGGGATACGTCGGAATTGGATGGGTTATTGTCTAATGAGTCGGGAAATATCGATGCCATCTTACATTTAGGAGGGCGTGCTCATGTCGTACATGATAGCGAGCAAGATCCGAGGCTTGCTTTCTTTAAAGCGAATGTCGAGTCTACGAGACTTTTAGCGGAAGCTGCGATTCGATATAAGATTCGGAAATTTATTTATGTTAGTTCTGTGAAGGCTCTGGGAGAACGGTCTCCGGCCGTCGATAGACCGCTGACTGTCGAAGATAAGCCGAAACCGGAAGATGATTATGGCAGGACTAAGCTCGAAGCGGAAGAAACCTTACGCTTTATTTGTTCCAATGGTTCCCTGCAGTTTACCATCCTACGACCTCCCTTGATCGTAGGAGCCGGAGCAAAAGGAAATCTCGATCGTCTAACTTCACTCATAAGAAAAGGAATCCCGCTACCTTTCGCCGGGATCAAAAATAGAAGAAGCTTAGTGGGTGTTCGAAATTTTTGCGATGCTATATTGTTTAGTCTTACTCACGCAAGCACGGACAATAAGGTTTTTCTAGTCGGCGATTCCACACTTTCCACACCGGAACTCTTTCGTTTTTTTTCCCAGGCCCTCGGAGTGCGCGATTCGCTCTTCTATTTCCCCCCGACGATTCTCCGCCTTTTGAAACTATTACCCGGATTCGGGGGAATAATCGACCGTTTGCTCGGGTCCTTAGAGATCGATTCGTCTCCGTTGTTTGAACTCGGTTGGAGTCCTAAAGTCCCGATTCAAGAGGAAATACGAGCCCTTTGTTCTAATTCGACAGCCGGTCCTTCGAATTGAATGTTTCATATTTTCATTTCCGTTGAATCTCAGTTTTCCCTCCTTCAAAACTTATTTCCAAATTCCGTTCATCTTCCATGATGGTCGGGCGATGGGATTACTTTTCAAAATCAGCAAAGACTTTTCCCTAGCACGATCGCGTTTACTCTTTCTTTCGTCGGTTCCTATCATCTGCGCATTCATGTCTGGATGCACCAGTTCTTCCAAAATTACCGCCTCGACTTCGCCGGCAGCTTCACCAACCGAAACATCCGGATTTGCCGACCAAATTCGTAGCGGATTTGAAAAGCTGATCGGACACGAGGATGATCCGGAGGTCTTAAAAGTTCTCATCGGTGGAGACGTCATGTTCAATTGGGGAATTCGTGATACAATTCGAGCTAAGGGAGAATTAGCGCCCGTTCAAGGGTTGAAAAGTATATTCGAAGAAGTTGATTTACGAATGTTGAATTTGGAAACTCCGGTCGTATCCGAAAAATCCTGGGATATGGGTAAGTCCTACGTATTCCAGGCGAAGGACAAGGATCTGGATTCCTTTTCTTATCTAGGAGTTGATCTTGTTTTTCTAGGAAACAATCATGCGATGGATCACGGTCTCGAGGGAATCGCAGAAACTAGAAAATTCCTAAAAGCGAGAGGGATTTCTTTTATCGGCGCCGGCAAAAATTTGGATGAGGCCTTAGGCCCATGGTCTCTCGAAAAGAAGGGGACTAAGCTTCTGGTTTATTCCGCTACGAATGTAGCCGAAACTCGCGAGAATTATGCGAGTGATAAACCTGGGGTTTTATATTTCGAGCCCTCGGTTATCTTGCCGAATTTGAAAAAGGACACGCCGATTTTGCCCGTGAAATTAGGAAGGAAGGGTCGAAAGTTTAAGAAAGTCAGACCGGTTCCGCAATTACGTAGGGCGTCTGCGATTCTAGAAAAAGGTTTTAGAATCGTATCTCTTCATTGGGGGGTGGAGTATTCCCCGCTTCCGACTAAAGAGCAGAGGGATCAGGCAAGACTTTTACTTGGTAACGGAGTGCAAGTGATCGTTGGTCACCACCCGCATATTCCGCAGGGTATCGAGCGGATCGGTGGAGGGATCGTATTCTACTCGCTGGGAAATCTTATTTTCGGAAGCCGTAATACGTATCTAAACCATAACCTGATCGCAATACTTCATATAAAAAAAGGAAAATTACTTCGAGCCGAACTGGTGCCGATCTTCGGAAAATTCCAAACGGAAATTCATCAAGTGCGCCCTTTGGAAGGAGACGATGCTAAAGCGTTTTTAAAAGAAATCGCCGTCCTTTCGGAGGATTTAGGAACTAAGATTCGAATCGATGGTGATCGGGGCTGGATCGATTTAGAGGATCCGAAATAAAGGGGTCGATTTTGAAAAACGGAATGATCTGGAACGTTCGATTTAGGCTTTTGATGACAAATCAAGCTTGACCCCTCGACCCACTGCACAAACATAGGGGAAAATCCGATTCTTCTGCTCGCCGCGAATCGCAGACGGGCTTTTTCCATAGGAGAAACTTTTGAGAAACTACGAGATAACCACAATTACGCGTTCCACCGCGAAGGAAGCCGCTAAGACTGAAGTTGTTGACATCTTCAAAAAGCATTCCGTCGACGTGACCGCTGAAGAAGATTGGGGCCAAAAGAAACTTTGGCATCCCATTAAACACCAGGACTATGGGACTTACACCCATTTCAAGGTCAACGCCGAACAAGCAGCTATCGAAAAGGTAGAACGGGACTTCAAACTAAACCAGAACCTTCTCCGTTCTATGATCGTCCGGCTCAATGGCTAACGATATCAATCGGGTGACCCTGGTTGGGCGCCTAACCCGAGATCCGGAATTTAAAACGGTGAACGGGACTTCCCTGGTGAATTTCTCCCTGGCCAACGGCCGCACCTACTTCTCCAACGGTGAGAAGAAAGAGGAAACTCATTTCTTCGACTGTGAAGCTTGGGGCAAGGGAGCAGATATCATCCAGCAATACTGCAAGAAGGGCAAGCAGCTCGTCGTCGAAGGACGGCTTAAGCAGGATACCTGGGAAACCATGGAAGGCAAAAAAGCCTCCCGGATCCGAATCGTCGTGGAGAACTTCCAGATGATCGGAGCAAAGGAAAGTGGCGGCGGAGACTACGGTTCATCCGCTACTACCGGAGGATCTTCTTATGCAACTACTTCGCACGAAGAGTTCGGAAGCTCCGGAACCGACGACGACATACCCTTTTAACGAGGACACGAAACAATGGCAGAAAACGAAGTACAAGAAGAAGTTGGAAGAGCAGAAGCTTCCATGGACGGCATCCCCGCCGGGGAACACGAAGGTGGCCGTCCTCCAAAAAAACAGAATAAATATAAGAAGAAAGTTTGCCGCTTCACTGCGGATCCCGAACTTGCTAAGCAGATCAACTATAAGAACATCGAGCTTTTGGAAAGATTTATCACCAACCGCGGTAAGATCATTCCTCGCAGAATCACCGGTACTTCCGCCAAGTACCAGAGAATTCTTGCCCGCGAGATTCGCAAGGCGCGCAGTATCGGTCTTCTTCCCTTTAAGGTGAACTGAGGAGAGCACGAATGAGAGTTGTTTTACAGAAAGACGTGTCAAATCTCGGCGACGCCGGGGATATCAAGGAAGTTGCGGACGGATTCGCTCGTAATTACCTTTTTCCGCAACGCCTAGCGGTTCGTGCCGACGAAGGCAAAACCAAGATGGCAATCCATCAAAAGAAATTAGCGGATCTTAAAAAAGAGAAACGCAAAAAAACGATGGAATCGGTTTCCTCCGGCTTAAACGGAAAGGAATTCGAAATCATCGTTAAAACCGGTGGTGGAGATAAATTATTCGGCGCCGTGACCGCTGCAGATGTCGCTCTTCTTTTGAAGAAAGACGGTTATGAAGTGGATAAGCGTAAGATCGAATTTCCGGAGCCGATTCGTAATTTGGGTTCCTACAAATTGAAAGTCCGCTTAGCGGAAGGTATCCTCCCTACAATCACCGTTAACGTGAAGAAAGAGGAAGAAGCCGTAGCCGAAGGCTGATTTAAGCCAGATGCAAGCCGACTCCCTTTTCGAACTTGAATCCGAGAAGTCTTTCTTGGGTTTCTTGCTCTTAAAGGGAGCGGAGAACTTGGTAGATATTCCGCTTCAGGCTGAAGACTTTTACCATGACACTCATAGACGGGTTTATAAGGCGATCCTAGATCTGGTCGATAAGCGAACCGCAATCGATCCCGTTTCCGTTCTAAACTTCTTAAAAGAAAATTCACTCCTTAAAGATCCCGAAAAAGAATACGATTATATCTATTCACTTTATCGAGATACGGTCGTTTCCCATCCGTTAGGTTATTATGCCGAGAGGATTAAGCGACTCTCCGAACGCAGAACGTACGCTAAGCTTTTACATAGCGCTCTCGAATTAGTTCAAAAAGAGCCCGGCGAGAACGAGTCCGTCTTTAACCAAATCGAGAGAAGCTTAACCGAAGTTTCCAGGGCAACCGACGTAAAGGGTCTTTTACCGGTTTCTCAGGACAAAGCCGCATTATCCGAATATATAAAAGATATCATGCAGAGTCGGGGCCAAATCAAAGGCCTTCGAACGAACTTTACTCAATTCGACGAAATGACTTCCGGTTTGAAGGAATACGAGCTGATGGTTTTAGCGGCTCGTCCCGGAAACGGAAAAACGACGCTCGCGATGAATATCGCTTCGAATGTGGCTTTGATGCATAATAAGCCGGTCGTTATTTTTTCCTTGGAGATGAGTAGGATGGAGCTCCTACTAAAATTGGTTTGCGCTCACGCGCAAGTCGAATCGAACAAACTAAAACGTTCGGAAGTGACAAAGTCCGACGCACCCAAGCTTCTGGATGCGATTATTAAAGTTACCTCGGCTCCCATCTACATAGACGACTCGGGTGCCTTGACTGTGGACGATTTTAAAGGAAGGATTCGTAAGCTTCTGACTAACGAGACGTTGGGATTAATCATCGTTGATTATCTTCAGTTGATGAGTGATCCTAAAAGTAGAGACGGCGGAAGGCAACAAGAAGTGGCTTCCATTTCCCGTACCTTGAAGCAGATCGCCAAGGAAGCAAGATGTCCGGTCGTGGCTTTGTCTCAGATGAACCGCTCTATCGAACAACGGTCCAAAGATCAGCGGCCTCAATTAGCCGACCTTCGGGAGTCCGGAGCCATCGAACAGGACGCGGATATCGTAACGTTTATCTATCGCGGAACTGGAAAGGACGGCGAGCAGGACGATAGTGTTAAACCCGGAACCGCCGAAATTATCGTCGCCAAGAACCGTTCGGGACCTACCGGCTCTTTTCCACTTGCCTTCCGACCCGAACTTTCCAGATTTGATAACATCTAATTCGCTTAGCAGATCGTAAGAATGCAGGAAAGTACCGTAGAAATCATAGACACTCATAAAAGGAATGGAATTTTTTTGGAAGATTGGATTCTAAATAATTACAAGAACAGATCCTGGGCGGGAGAAACTACTCAAGCACAAGAAGGAAAGACGATCGGACTGTTCGGCTGGGCCTTTCGCTTCCGCGATCAAGGCGGAGTCATTTTCGTGGATTTGAGAGATCGTACCGGTATATTGCAAGTCGTTCTCCGAAAAGAGATTTTAGGCGAGGACTTCCACCTTGCCGAAAAAATTCGTTCCGAATACGTGATCGCCGTCCAAGGAATCCTGCGTAAGAGAGATCCTGAAAGCATCAATCCGAAGATGCAAACGGGAACGGTCGAACTCGTAGTCGATAAATTGCAGATCTTAAATTCGGCAAAAACGCCTCCCTTTTCTTTGGACGAATTCGAGGAAATATCCGAAGAACATAGGCTTAAATATCGCTACCTGGATTTTCGCCGGGACGAATTAAAAAATCGTATCATTAAGCGACATGAATTCATCTTCGCCATCCGTAGTTATTTGAATTCCAGAAGGTTCTTGGAAATAGAGACTCCGATTTTGAATAAGTCGACTCCGGAAGGGGCCCGCGACTTTTTAGTTCCATCCAGGTTGAATCCGAATTCATTTTACGCTCTTCCTCAGTCGCCTCAGATATTTAAGCAAATTCTAATGGTCGGAGGAGTCGAAAGATATTTTCAGATCGTAAAATGCTTCCGAGACGAGGACCTGCGGGCGGATAGACAACCCGAATTTACGCAGTTGGATATGGAATTTGCGTTTGTTTCCCAAGAGGAAATCCTGGCGGAAATAGAAGGCTTATTTTCGAAAGTTTTTCAGGAAGTATTCGGCGTCTCGTTCAAGGGCCCTTTTTCTCGTATGCCTTACAGACAGGCAATGGAAGAATACGGCTCGGATAAGCCGGATTTGCGTTTTGGAATGAAACTCGTAAACGTATCCGAATTCGTGAAAGATAGCGATTTCCAGGTTTTTTCCGGAGCGGTCAATAATGGCGGCGTTGTAAAAGCGATTTGCGTTCCGGGTGGGTCGGTCATTTCTCGGAAAGAGATCGAAGATCTAACCGCATGGTTGAACCGAGATTACAAAGCCAAGGGCCTTGCTTATATGAAGCACGGCGCTGACGGGCTCGAGTCAACGATCACAAAACGTTTTTCCAAGGAAAGCTTGGACGCAATTGCGAAAGCCGTCGGTTCGAAAGAAGGCGATATGGTTTTCTTCGGAGCGGACGAAGCGGGAATCGTAAACCATTCTCTAGGCGCATTGCGTCTAAAGTTATCGGAAAGATTTGACAAACCGAAAGAAGGAAGCTTTCATATTTCCTGGATTGTGGATTTTCCTATGTTTGAATGGAATAAGGATGCGAAGCGTTGGGATTCACTTCATCATCCGTTTACTTCTCCGGGGGACGAAAGCTTGGAAATTTTTTCTTCCGAAGAGGCTCTTCAAAAGGATGCGGGTAACTCTCTCGCAAAAGCATATGATCTCGTTTTAAACGGAGTTGAAATCGGAGGCGGATCAATCCGGATTCATTCTCAAGAAATCCAAAATAAGGTCTTTTCCGTCTTAGGAATCGGTCCCGAAGAGGCAAAAGAAAAGTTCGGATTCCTTCTTGATGCTTTGGAATACGGAGCTCCTCCCCACGGTGGAATTGCGTTCGGGATCGATAGGATTCTAATGCTAATGACCGGTGGAAAATCGATTCGAGATGTGATCGCATTTCCAAAAACTCAGAAAGGCGTTTGTTTGATGAGCGAATGTCCTTCCGAAGTAGAGGAAAAGCAACTGCAAGAACTGAAGTTAAGATTAGTAAAGGTATAAACCCCATCAGGAAAGAACAATTTATTTTCGAGAGCCAGGATCTCTATCGTAAGATCTGCGGGATTAACGATAGCGGTGTGAAGATTCTGGAAAAGCAATTAGAGGTCGATTTGATCCCGAGAGGGAACGGTTTTCAACTGGAAGGCGGTTCTCCCAAGGTCGATTTCGCGTTGGATTTTTTTCGTCTTCTTGAAACGAATTACCGAGATCGTCCGGACAGGGAATTTACCGACTCTTTCGATTTTGCCTACCTTTTAAAGCAGGTCACGAAAGAAAAGAAAAAAGAAGAACGGAAAGGCGAGGACGAACCTTTTAAACCTTCCGAAAAGATTCTTACCACGTATCGGGGCAAGCATCTCTATCCTAGAACCAAAAACCAAGATAAGTATATTCAATCTTTCTTAAATAATCTGATTACGTTCGGGATAGGTCCTGCCGGAACCGGAAAAACGTTCCTATCCGTCGCGATGGCCTGCAGGTTCTTACAGAATGGAATGGTCGATAAAATTGTCCTTACACGCCCGGCCGTAGAGGCGGGAGAAAACCTCGGTTTTCTTCCCGGCGATTTAAATCAAAAAGTGGATCCTTATTTACGACCCGTCTATGATGCGTTGAACGAATGCATCGGTTTCGAAAAGACCCAGGAATATATCGCGTTAACAAAAATAGAAATCGCCCCCGTCGCCTTTATGCGAGGGCGAACATTGTCTAAAAGTTTCATCATTTTGGACGAGGCTCAGAACTGCACTTTGTCCCAACTAAAAATGATTATGACTCGTTTAGGCAGAAACTCTCGTATGTGCATATCCGGCGATGTCACCCAGATCGATTTGGAGCACGGACGTTCCGGTTTCGATAAGGTCGTAAATTTATTTAGAAGTACGGAAAGTATTGGTCAGATATTTTTTGGAAAGGAAGATATTACCAGACATCCTTTGGTGGAAACCATAGTAAGGAAATTCGAAGAGTTATAAAGAAATGTTTTCCTTAACTTCTTACTTAGAAAACGGAATGGCTTGGATCACGGATACCTTGACCAAGGTGCGCCCGATTTCTTTCGTAAGAAAATTTCAGGTTACGCTCACTGTAATCACTTTGCTCGTCGTAACTTGGATGTTAGCGATTCCTTTTTTCGGTCAGGACAAAATCGATCTATCCCAGGACGGTCCTTATTCGGAAGGAAAGACCGCTTTAGATAAGATCGTTTCCACCAAAGACATCGTTTACGAGGATGATGAGAAGACTAAAGCTAAGAAACTGAAGGCATTCCAATCCGCTCCGAATTTTTTCGACAGAGATTATACGGTTCTCACGGAAACGATTCGACCTGCGATCCAAGAGGATATGGAAAACTATCGAAATCTTCGTCCGAGTGTCGAGGGAAAGGGCGCACAAGAACTCTTGAACGTAGTTCCCCGCTGGAAAAATAGATCCAAGGAAGAATTGGAAACTCTACTGAAGGCTCCTAGTAAGGCTCGAGTTCGAGATATGGTGCTTCAATACAGCAATCTCGTTTTCTCCAATTTTTGCGTTTTGAGAGATTCGCCTCCCGATTACCAATCCATACGGACGGTAGAAGCACGGGTTCGGAATGCCGGCGCCGGCAGCAATAAAGAACAAGTGTCTTCGTTGGAAGGAAGCCAAGTCGTTCATAGGACACTTTTATATCGGGATGATGCCACAATCACCGCCTTAAATAGGATCGCTTCCGAAAAACTTCAAACCATAGATCCTTCGCTTTTGGGGATAATCCAAAGACTTTCCCTTACGTACATTTATTCTAATCCTGCCTGTACGTATAACTCTCAAGAAACTGCCGCCCAAAAGAAGTTTGCGATGGATAGGGTCGAGCCGGTCAACAGTCGGATCAATGCCGGTGAGATCATCGTTCGCGCGGGAGAGATCATTACTCCCGATATTTATCAAAAATTATTAATCGTTAATAAATATGCGACTCGCGCCAATATAGCGTCTATACTTTCAATCTTATTGATTCAATCTATTTTCGTAATCATCGTCTATGCTTTCCTGAAGAAATATAATCCTAAACGGTTAAACGACGTTTCGAGTAACGTGATCGTTTTTACTTTGATTTGGGCGCTTGTGCTTTGGGCTTACCTGGCGTCGAAAGCCTTCTATAATTTCGAGAATAGTTACGATTCGGCTTTCTATTTCGCTCTAGTCGTTCCTACGGGAATGGTATGTCTGATTTTATCGATGGTTTACGACGAGCAATTGTCGATTGCAATCGGGTTCTTTCTGGCTTTTTTCGTTTTTGCCGCCTCCAGATACAATCCGACCTCCTTTATTTTGGCGTTCGTAATGACGGTCGTGGCGGCCACGTAC